>JBOFUS010000693.1:0-3977 GCA_051652685.1 Beijerinckiaceae bacterium | reverse complement strand
GCAAGATGCAGCACGCCCAGCGCCACGCCGAAGCCCATCAGCCCCAGCACACCGCTGCCGATGATGGCAGCCGTCGCCGGCCCGCCGATGCGCGGCTGGAGGAAGATGATCAGCGTGGAGAGCACGATCGGGAACGTGGCGAGCAGGCCAGACCACGTCGGCCCCACGATGGTGCTGATTGTGGTGACCGTGGCGACCAGCGCCGCCACAAGCATCGCCCGCAACGGCACGGCGTACCAGGCGAGTTTCGGCGCGGATCGCGGCCGCGCGGCGAGATAGGGTGCCACCAGATGATGGGCGATGGGGAAGGCGATGGCCACAATCGCGGCCAGCGCCGTGAAAGGCAGGCCGGCCGCAGCCGTGCCCATGAGCGCCATGGCCCAGCAGCAGAACGTGATACCCAAAGCCGCTGCCGTGGAAAGACGTTGCGCCAGCGAGACATAGACGACGGCGAACACCGTCGTTGCGAAATTGGAACCCATGCTGCCGAGCGCTGCATCAGCGATGAAGGCGTCGTCATGCTCCATGGCGAGGAAGAAGTAGACCGGACCCGCAGACACCGGCAGCGTGGCGACCATGGCAGCGATGAGGGGACCAGTGCGCTCCGCGATCAGCGACGCCACGACCACGATTGTCGCGGTCGAGAGCATTTTTACCAGTACGAGCAGGGGATCGACGTCGGAAAGGCCCATGGCCAGCGCCCGCGTTCAGGCGTCAGCCCGGATAACCATGACGTTTCTTGGTCGCAGCCAGCGCCGCGCGGGCTCCCGCATCATTGCCGCCGGAGCAGAGCGCAGCAGCCTGGTCGATCTCGCCCTTGATACGCTCGTGGACTGACTTGTTCACATGGCCGGTCTCGAGGTCATTGTCCTGGACCGCGCGAAAACGCGCGATGTCTCCCGAGCAGCCCTCGCCTTCGGGCAGGCGGAACGTGGACGGCGTGACGAAAGAGGCAGAGGTGCGCGAGGCCGGAGGAGCGGCGGGCGGCGCGCTCTGGTTGCACGCGCCAAGCGCAAGAACGACGAGAAAAGCAAAGCAGCGCATCAATATGATTCCATTTCGACAGACTTCGCCGGAAAAGCCGCTACGCGTCGATTCCCCACCGGCCCAATCGCTAACATCTTTTTCATTCTGCCACCAAGCTCCCGCCATGGCCTCTTGCCGAACAACGTCATTCTACCTACATTGAATTTCACGAAACAATCTTGCGGAGTCGCACGTGGCACGGGTCAAGACCAAAGCCAAAGTGATCGATCTTGCCGCCCAGCGCCTCGCATTGGCTCTGTGGACGGGTTCTGCGCTCGCCATCATCGCGCTGCTTCTGCTTATTCGCCCCTGAGGGCCGCACGGGCGTGACGCCTGGGCCTTCAGGGGGTTGATCCACCCTCCCCTGAAGCTCCGGGCACGGTCGATGCTTGCGCCGCCCGGAAAAAGCGCGAAAAGAGATACCCCATGAATACCCCAACGAACGGCCAAGGCGCCGACCGCGTCATTATCTTTGACACCACGCTGCGCGACGGCGAGCAAAGCCCCGGCGCGACCATGACCTTCGAGGAGAAGCTCATCGTTGCCGAGTGCCTCGACCAGATGGGCGTGGACGTGATCGAGGCCGGCTTCCCCATCGCTTCGCAGGGCGATTTCGAGTCGGTTCACGAAATCGCGTCACGCACGAAGAACGCCACCATCGCTGGCCTTGCCCGCGCCATCAACGCCGACATCGACCGCTGCGGCGAGGCCGTGAAGCACGCAAGGCGCGGCCGAATCCACACCTTCGTCTCCACCTCGCCGATCCATCTGCAGCACCAGATGCGCAAGTCCGAGGACGAGGTGATCGAGATCATCCGCACCACAGTCGCCCGCGCGCGCAACCTTGTCGACGATGTCGAGTGGTCTGCGATGGATGCGACGCGCACACCCATCGACTACCTTTGCCGCTGCGTCGAGATAGCGATCAGCTGTGGTGCCACCACGATCAACCTGCCGGACACGGTCGGCTATGCCACGCCGGACGAATATCGCCGCATGTTCGAGGATGTGCGCGGGCGCGTGCCGAACGCCGGCAAGGCGATCTTCTCCGTCCACACCCACAATGATCTTGGCCTCGCCGTTGCCAATGCGCTGGCCGGTGTCGCCGGCGGCGCGCGGCAGATCGAGTGCACCATCAACGGCATCGGCGAGCGGGCGGGCAACGCGGCGCTGGAAGAGATCGTGATGGCGATCAAGACGCGCCATGACGTGCTGCCCTATCACTGCGGGATCGAGGCGACGATGCTGAACCGGGCATCGAAGCTCGTCTCGGCTGCCGCCTCATTCCCCGTCCAGTATAACAAGGCCATTGTCGGACGGAACGCCTTCGCCCACGAAAGCGGCATCCATCAGGATGGCATGCTGAAGAACGCGACGACCTACGAGATCATGACGCCGGAATCGGTGGGCGTCAGCAAGACGAACCTCGTCATGGGCAAGCATTCCGGCCGCGCCGCCTTCCGCACCAAGCTGAAAGAGCTCGGTTATGAACTCGGCGACAACGCGCTGGAGGATGCCTTCAACCGCTTCAAGGCGCTCGCCGACCGCAAGAAGAACGTCTACGACGAGGACATCGAAGTGCTCGTGGATGAGCGCCTCGCCACCGCCGCCGACCGTATCCGCGTCGAGGCGCTGACCGTCATCGCCGGTACGATGGGCCCGCAGTCGGCCACGCTGACGCTTGCCATCGACGGCAAGCACAGCACGGTGCAGGCGACCGGCAACGGCCCGGTGGACGCGACCTTCAACGCCATCGGCAAGCTGCTGCCGCATGAAGCGAGGCTGGAGCTTTATCAGGTCCATGCTGTGACCGAGGGTACCGATGCGCAGGCGGAGGTGTCGGTGCGGCTGACGGCAGAGGGCAGCTCGGTGACCGGCAAGGCCTCCGATCCGGACACGCTTGTGGCGTCCGCCAAGGCCTATGTCACGGCGCTGAACAAGCTGACCGCGCGGGGAGCACGGCTGCACGCTCAGGCGGGATAGACTCCTTTCTCGGCCCTTACTGAGCGCTGCTTGATCTGGATCATCGCTGGCTCGCGCGACGACTGCTTTCCTGTGGTTGTTCCAACACCAACAGGAGAACTCCCATGGGCTTTGACAGACAGCCATTGTTGTTCGCCGGTTTCGTGCTGGCCATCAGCGCAACTGGCGTGAATGCGCAAGAGCGCGGTGAGCGCTGGCGCGAGGGAGGCGAGCGGTATCGCTATCACCATGGAGATCAGTACAACGGTCGCAACGACAACCGACGCTCTGACGATCGACGTGGATACCGTGAGCGTGACGACAGGGGCGCACGCGACGATAGTGGCGGTCGCGGCTTCGGCATGGGTCAAGGTGGCATGGGTCAAGGTGGCATGGGTCAAGGTGGCATGGGTCAAGGTGGCATGGGTCAAGGCCGTTACGCCATGATCGACCAGAACCATGATGGCGTCATCTCGGCGGATGAAGCAGCCGCCCATTTTGAACAGGTATTCGCAGAACTGGATACCAACGACGATGACACAGTGACGCGTGAGGAGTTCGTGGTCGGGCGGCCTGACGGCGGCCGCGGCAGCGAAATCATGCGGACAAGAAGGGAAGAGCGGTTTCTCGCCATGGACACTGACAAGGACAGCAAACTCGGCCATGCGGAGTTCCTTGACGCTCACAAGGTTCTTTTTATCGCCGCCGACACCGACAAGGATGGAAAGGTGACTCCATGGGAATTCCGTGCCCAGCGTTGGCGCTGGCGCTGAATATCCTGGCAGTCTGATGCCGTTTGAGTGCTTTATCCCGTCAGGGAGAACGACACCGATGAGACCTCAGGCCGCAGCCTCCCCCCGCATCAGCTTGTAGACAATCGAATCCGTCAGCGCCTGAAATGACGCGTCGATGATGTTGGCCGACACGCCGACTGTCGTCCAGGTCTCGCCGGTCTCGTCGCGGCTTTCCACCAGCACGCGGGTCACGGC
>JBOFUS010000692.1:0-1012 GCA_051652685.1 Beijerinckiaceae bacterium | reverse complement strand
GCGCCATCCAGCCATAGAAGATCAGCGCATGCAGATGCACAATTGGCCCACCGTGGAACGTGCCAGTCGCCAAGCCGCGCCAATAGGTCGGGGCGAAGCCCAGGACAGCGATGCCAAGACAGACCTGCGCCATGCGTGAATAGAAGCTGCGCTCATCAGCACGGGCAGGGTTGATCGACAGTTTTTCAGTCATGAGTATCTCTCAGGGTTACGTGATTTCGCGAAATGCGCTTTGCTGTTGCTGGTTCGAGAGACCCGCCGGTCACTAGAACGAAACGCACGATGTGCTTTCGACCCGCATCACGCTCTCCTGGTCGAAGCGCGTTTTGTAGGATGAGCGGATCGCATCGATGCTGGCCTCCGCGCTTGCCGAAGGGGTGTGCCAGATCACGAGAACGCTCGATTTCTCCCTCGCGATCCGGCCGTCGGCGCTCCGCCACTGGCCGGAGCCCCGGACAACGGTGAAGCCCTCGGGAAATCGCGGCGTGACTTCGGTATCCAGGAATAGCTCCCAGTCCTCATCGCTGACGGCGATTCCGCTAGGCCGCGACAGGCCGAAAATCAGTTCGAGGCGCGCCATCCGCTTCGCCACGGCAGGGCAGACCACCTCCGGCAACTGTGCCGTGCGCCCGTGGAAGGCCACAGTCGTGCCGAGCAGCGCAGCCGTCGTCAGGCCCGCAAAGGCCAGGAAGGCATTGATCTTCATCGCTGTTGCTCCGACGTTGGCGCCCCCGCCATGCCGCGCGACACATAGTCCTGACCACCGCCCAAGACTTTGAGGCCGCGTCCATGTCAGCTTGAGATTTCCTTGATTTCCGCGAAGGGGTCAGGTTTCATGCCACAAGGGGGCGCAAGGGCACGCAGAGGCGGCTATGCGCTACGCTTTCGATGCCTATGAGATTGATCGAGGGCGGCGGGAGCTTCGCTGCGACGGCGAGCCTGTGCCGACCGAGCCGCAAGTCTTCGACCTTCTCGTCCATCTTGTCGAGCATCGCGGTCGGGTCGTGACCTC
>JBOFUS010000691.1:0-1612 GCA_051652685.1 Beijerinckiaceae bacterium | reverse complement strand
CAGTCGTTCACGCCGTCGCCGATTCCGAAAGCGTGACGGCCGCTTTCCGGTTCGTGATCCGGCAAAACGATATCGTCATCATCGATACGGAGGCGACGATCTTTGCCCGTACAGCCATCGACCACATCGGCATCGGTTCGATGCAGGCGAGCTTTCTTCATGGTTCCGGCCGTGGCCGCGCAACCGATGATGCGCGGGCGGGGGCGCATGATGTCGGCGGCCTCCAGATCCTCAACGGCCGGGACGAATGGATCTGGCGGCCTGCGAAGAATCCCACCCAGCTCCAGATATCGTCCTTCATGGATGAAAACCCGAAGGGCTTCGGCCTCGTGCAGCGCGAACGCGACTTCGCGCAGTTTCTTGACGAGGACCAGCGGTTCGAGTTGAAGCCAAGCCTGTGGATAGAACCGATCGGCGAATGGGGCGCCGGCGCCGTGCAACTCGTCGAGATACCCAGTGATGCGGATGTGCACGACAACGTCATTGCCTACTGGCGTCCGAAACAGGCGATTGCAGCCGGGACCGACATGCAGATCGCCTATCGGCAGTTCTGGTGCTGGACCCCTCCCGAGCGGCCCGCTCTCGCCCAGACAGTTGCCTTCCGGATCGGGCGTGGCTCAACCACGCGTCGCCGGCGCTTCATGGTAGAGTTTGCAGCCGAAAGTCTCATGGCCGAGCCTCATTCAGAGCTGAAGCTTCTGCTGTTCGCTGGCCCCGGCCAGATTACAGCCCAGCGGCTGGTGCTCGACACCGCGCGCAAGGCAGCGCGCGTCCATTTCGAGCTTGATCCCGGCGCGGAAATCGCTTGCGAACTCAGGCTTCAGATTGTCAGCGGTGACCGTCCGGTGACCGAGACATGGCTGTATCGATGGACCAGCTGATGCGGGGTGCTCTCCCGGCACCGCTGGCACGGCCGCAGCTGGAAGAGCCGGCGCTGCCGCCGGAGGACCGCCTGTCCATGCCGGTCCAGTCCTTCGATGTCTGGTCTGTCAAGGACTGCTACAAATGGCAGGAACCAGAGCGCTTCCGCACACCGTGGTTTTCGCGAACGGTCGTGTTTGGCGGCGGCCTGTTGATCACGGCCTATGGCGCAAACGAGATCTACCAGGTCGTGAAAGTTGGCGGCACCACGCTGCTGGAATGGGTGCTGCTCACGCTTTTCCTGCTGAACTTCTCATGGATTGCGCTGGCGTTCTCCTCCGGCGTCGTCGGCTTTGCCTCGCTGATGCGCCGGAAGCGGACAGGCATCGTTGGCGAAAAGCGCCTGAAGGACAAGACCGCTGTCGTCATGCCCATCTACAACGAGGCCCCCAGCCGGGTCTTCGGTGCGATGGCGGCGATGATCGAGGATATCCGCGCCACCGGACAGATCGCGCATTTCGAGTTCTTCTTCCTCTCCGACACGACTGACCCTGACATGTGGGTGGCGGAAGAGCGCGCGCTGTTTGCGCTGCGCGAGCGGCTGCCGGACGATGTCCATGTCTACTATCGCCACCGCCTGAAGAACACGGCGCGCAAGGCCGGCAACATCCAGGATTTCGTCACCCGCTGGGGCGGACGTTATGCACACATGCTGGTGCTCGATGCCGACAGCCTGATGACCGGAGAGATC
>JBOFUS010000690.1:0-8726 GCA_051652685.1 Beijerinckiaceae bacterium | reverse complement strand
CTCACGAGCGACGACCTCGACGGCGTGATGGGGGCCGCGCCCGATGGCATCGTGCTGCCCAAGAGCCAGTCCGGCGAAGACGTGACCCTACTTGGCGCGCGCATGGCGGTACGCGAAGCAGAAAACGGATTGCCCGACGGCGGTACGCGCATCTTCGCCATCGCTACTGAAACGGCGCGTTCGCTGTTCCAAATGGGGAGCTACATTGGGGCAAGCCGCCGGCTGCTGGGGCTTGCCTGGGGCGGGGAGGATCTCTCCGCCGATATCGGCGCAGAGACAAACCGCCTGCCGGATGGCCGTTACGCCGGTCCCTATATGCTGGCGCGCGATCTGACGCTGCTGGCGGCGGCTGCGGCGGGCGTTGCCGCCATCGACAGCGTCTACACCAACTTTCGCGACATGGAGGGCCTGAGGGCCGAAGCCGAAGCGGCGCGGCGGGACGGCTTCTCGGCCAAGATGGCGATCCATCCCGCGCAGATTCCCGTCATCAACGCCGTCTTCACGCCCTCCCCTGAGGCCGTGGCGAAGGCAGCGGCCATCGCGGCGCTCTTTGCCGCCAATCCGGATGCCGGCGTGCTGGCGCTTCATGGCGAGATGCTTGACCGGCCACATCTGCGCCGCGCCGAGCGGGTGCTGGCGGCGGCTCGGCTGGCGGGCCTTGCTGTCTGAGCGTCAGCCTGCGCCGGGCGGGCGCGTGATGGCGAAGACCCTGTCCACAACAGCGTATTCATCATAGCCGCAGCGCGCGATGGGGCGCATCGCGGCGGTGTCGAGGCGGCCGTTTGCCACGAAACGATCATCGATATGGAAACCAACCACCTGCCCCAGCACGATGAAACAGCCAGCCGGCGCGCCATCGATCAGCTTCGGCTGAATGATGTCGATGAGCTTGCACTCCAGCGCCGTCGCGGCCCGCTTGACGCGCGGCGGCTTCACCAGTTGGGAGGCCGCCATTTCGAGGCCGGCATGCAGGAACTCGTTCTCGCCGCGCGGCAGAGGTGCTGAGGTGGCGTTCATCTCCTGCGCCAGGTCGAGCGTCGCGAGGCTGCAGACGAACTCGCCCGTTTCGGCAATGAAGGCGACGGCGTCCTTGACGCCTTCGCTGGAGAAACCAACGATGGGTGGACGACCCGAGAAAGCGTTGAAGAACGAATACGGCGCAAGGTTGATCTCACCCGCTTTCGACATGGCGCTGATCCAGCCGATGGGGCGCGGCGCAATGATGGCCTTGAACGGATCATGGGCCAGGCCCGCTTCCTTGTGCTCGCCGGCGCGATAGAACATCTCAATCTCTCCATGGCAGCTATTTCAGAGCGCCCTCTTCCGCACCATGTGAGCGCAATGCAAGCCCGTGATATCGTCTGGCCCATGATTCGATTGGCGAATACCCTTTTCTCCGCGCTATGCCTTGCTGGACTGCTCGCGGCGAGCCCGCTGTCAGCGCAGCCGAGCCACGGCATTGCGCGGCATGGAACGCCGGCGCTGGCGGCCGGCTTCCCACAACTGCCGCACGTGAACGCTGATGCGCCCAAAGGTGGCCGTCTGGTGGTCGGGCAGCTTGGCACCTTTGACAGCATGAACCCTTATATTGCACGCGGCGCCGTGCCGGAGGTCAGCCCCGGCAGCGGGCTCAACTCGCTGATCGTGCAACCTTTGATGATCCGCTCGCAGGACGAACCCTTCACGCTCTACGGGCTGGTTGCCGAGACCATCGAAACCGATCCGGCGCGCGGCTTCGTGGAGTTCAGGTTGAACCCCAAAGCCACCTTCGCCGACGGCCGGCCGATTACCGCAGAGGATATCCGTTTCACCTTCGAACTGTTGCGCGAGAAGGGCCGCCCGCTCCAGCGCAATGCCTATCGCCGTGTGAAGGAGATCACGGTTGCTGACGAGCGCACCGTCCGGTTTGTTTTTTCCGAACCGGATGGCGAGTTGCCGATGCTGATCGCGCTGATGCCGGCGCTGGCGCGGCATGATGTGAAGCGCGAAACCTTCGAGCAGCCCACGTTCAAGCCGCCGCTTGGCAGCGGGCCGTATGTTTTGGCGGAGATCGAGCCCGGCAAGAGCTTCACGCTGAGGCGTCGACCGGACTTCTGGGCGGCAGACCTCCCGGTAACGCGCGGCCTCTACAATTTTGACGAGATCCGGGTCGATTTCTACCGCGACAGCAACGCCCTGTTCGAGGCCTTCAAGGCGGGGCTGGTGGATGTGCGGTTCGAGTCCGATCCGGGAAAATGGGTAGACGGCTACGATTTTCCGGCGTTGCGTGACGGCCGCGTGATCCGCGAAGCCCTGAAATTCGAGGCGCCACGCGGCATGACGGGTCTCGTCTTCAACACGCGGCGGCCGCAGCTGTCGGACCGACGCGTGCGCGAGGCACTGATCGAACTCTTCGATTTTGAATGGGTCAACCGCAATATCTTCCTCAACGCCTACACGCGGCAGATGAGCTATTTCGACCAGTCGGAGCTGTCTTCCATCGGTCGGCCAGCTTCGGACCGGGAGCGGGCGCTGCTCGCCCCTTTCACCTCGGAAGTGCGCGCTGACTTCATCGAGGGCGCGTGGACGCCGCCGCGCTCGGATGGATCTGGCCGCGACAGAAACCGGCGTCAGGCAGCCATGGCCAGGCTGACCGAAGCCGGCTATCGCCTGCGCGAAGGCACGATGACCCACGAGGCATCCGGCCAGCCGCTGGCGATCGAGTTTCTGGCCCTCAGCCGCGAGCAGGAGCGGATCGGCCTCGCCATTGCCGACGGCTTTCGTCCCCTCGGCATTGCCTTCAACGTCAGGCTGGCGGATTCATCGGCCTACTGGCGCAGGCTGCGCACCTTCGACATCGACAGCCTGATCTGGAGCTACGGCGTCAGCGCCTCGCCAGGCACCGAACAACCGAACCGGTTCTCCTCCTTATCCGCCGCACGCGAGGGCAGCCTGAACTATGCTGGCGTGCGCAGCCCGTCTGTCGATGCGGCGCTGGAGGCCTTGCGCGCTGCGACGGGGCGCGAGGACTACATCGACGCCGTGCGCGCCCTCGACCGGGCGTTGCTATCCGGCTTCTACGTCCTGCCACTCTATTTCGCGCCCGAGCGGTGGCTGGCGCGCAAGGCAGAACTTCGGCGGCCGGAGCGCCTGCCGCGTTTCGATATCAATTTCGAATCATGGTGGCGCGCGCCGAACTGAAGTACCTTCATGCAAAGGGGAATCAGCGATGGGCGCAACCGGCAGCAAGATCGGACCACAGCGCGTCGGCGGGCGACTGAATGGTGCCTGGGCCCACCTGACGCTGGATCATCTCGTGGAAACGGCTTCGCGGGCAAGGGCCCACCGGCGCGCCTATGTCGATGCGCCTGACCGCGAAAGCTGGGATGGATCGCCTGCCCGAACCCTGACATCCGAGGCATTGGCGCGTGAGGTCCGGTTGCGCGCAAGGCAACTGCTTGCACTGGGACTTTCGCCGGGCGACGTCGTGCTGACTGCGCTGCCCAACAGCACCGACGCCATCGCCGCCTTGCTGGGAATGCAACTTGCGGGGCTGTGTCCGTGCCCGCTACCCGTCGTCTCAAAAGCTGACGAGATGCGCGATGCAGCCGAACTTCTTGGCGCGCGTGCGATTGTCACTGTCGGTCGATATGCAGACCTGCGCCCGTCCGACGTGGCTGCCGCTGCGGCCGCAAGTGTCTTTGGTGTGCGGTTTGTCTGCGCGTTGGGCGACACTGCAACATCAGGCGTTGTGTCGCTGTCCGGCTGGGAAGACGCCGTCAACGACCTAAACGACTTGCCGGCTATTGAACCTGACTGGGCGGCGCTCGTCAGCATCGACCGATCCGAGGGCGCGACCCGCCTTTTTGTTCGCAACCATGCACAGTTGATCGCCGATGCTCTCGCGCTGTCTGCTGTTGCAGGCCTGAGCGGACGCAATGCGCTTCTTGCCACGCTTGCTCCGGTCAGCGCCGCCGGCGTGGTCGCAACGCTGGTTGCGCCACTGATCAGCAGTTGCATGGCGCTCTTGCACGGACCATTTAACGTTGCCGTATTTCAGGATCAGCTGAAGCAGCAGACGGATATCGTTGCGCTGCTTCCCGCCAGAGCGGAGGCAGCAATACGTCAGCTGGCAGCCGACCAGATGGCGGGAATTATTTCGGTTGTCCGTGATCCGGCTTTCACACCCGGTAGCGACGCCGAGCCGCGACCCCGCGTGACCGAGCTTATCTCCTTTGACGAAGCGGCGCTCCTCTGCCTGCCGCGCGAGTTCAGTGGAAAGCGCAGGTTGCCTCGCTTCACGGCCCATCCGGTCAGCTCTGCCCTGCCCCGCACCGAGGCGCAGCTTGCGCTCTCCACCGGCAGCCTCGGCCAGCTAAGGCTGGAAGGCTTCAGTTTGGCCAGAAACGCTTGTGCCAGTAACGCTTTTGCCACGAACGCTTTTGCCAGGGACGCTTTTGCCAGGGACGCATTGGCAAGAGAGGCATCGCTGAAGCGCAGCGACGCGGCACACGCGGACGAAAGCCGCTGGACCGCACGGGCCGATGGGCCAGCGCACCTCGTCGTCACAGGTATTTCCGCACAGTCCAGCGACAATGCGGCTCCCGCGATGGACGCCGCCGTCGCCTGACGTTTACTTGCTGAGCGTGACCGGCGCGCCGCTCTTTGTCATGGCACCGCCGAAGCCCGCGCCGGACTTGCGCAACCGCGCCGCGATCGCGCCGCCGGTCTCGTAAAGATAGACCTCGTCCCCTCGCAGCTCCCACGCGGATACGCGCTGGAGTTCGCGTGTCTGGCACCCGGAGGACGACGCCTTGTAGAGATCCAGCGTCGGCGTGCCCGACAATGTGACCCGGCAGGCACCGCCGGCGGCATCCCGCGCGGTCCAGTTGCCGGTCACGGCAGTGCGCGTGGGTGGCCCGGCGGGCTGCGAAGGCGGCTGGGGCTCCGGCCGCGCGGCGACCTGCGGCGGCGGAGGCTGCGGCTCGCCAACGCGCGGCCTTGGGCGATCCGAAGGAGGCGGCGCATCGATGTCCAGATCAGCAACTGGCGGAGGCGATTCGATGGGCACGGAAGAGCCGACTGGCGGCAGGCCCGAGCTCACGCCGCCGGGCGGTGGCAGCGGCTGCGACGACACCGGCGGGAGAGGCTGCGCCGTCACGCTCGAGGACGGGGCCGGAATGAAGGTTGGCTGGCGCGGCGGCGGGGGTGCCACGGCGCGGCTGCCCTGTCCGCCGAAATCGCCGAAGCGCGAGCTGGCGTCACAGCCGGCGGCAAGCGCGGCGAGCCCCGCCACAAGCACCAGGCGGATCACGTTGATCGTCCTGAAGTCCCGCATTTTTCCGGAGTGCAGATGGAGCAGTGTCGCAGTCGTCACGTCAGCCTCAATGTCATTCCCGTTGATCGCGGCGGCACCATACGCCCCTCATCCGATCCGTCATTCGTCACGTATCATGGACTGGATGAATGCTTTCCCGCCGATGCGGGCAAATTTGGGATCGGACACAGAAAATGACCATCGCCATCTGGTGTTTGCTGGTCGCCGGCATCCTGCCACTCATCGCAGTGGGTGTCGCGAAGGCGGCAGGCGGAGCCTATGACAACAACGACCCGCGCGGGCGCGCAGCAAGCTACACCGGCATGGCAAAGCGCGCGCACGCTGCGCACCAGAACGGCTTTGAGAGCTTTCCCTTCTTCGCGGCAGCCGTGCTGGTGGCGGAGCTGAAGGGTGCGCCCCAAGGCCTCGTGGCCGGGCTGGCGGTGGCCTACGTCGTCGCGCGCATCGGCTATACTGTGACCTACATTCTCGACATGGCCACGGTGCGCTCGCTGCTCTGGTCGGCCGGGTTCTTCGCTTCGGTCGCCCTGTTGGTCTCGCCGCTCTGGCGCTAGGCACCGCCGATCCCGCGTTGACGCTGCCCTTCAAGCCGACTACCAGACGCGCCGGGGGCCCTTAGCTCAATGGTTAGAGCCGACCGCTCATAACGGCCTGGTTGCAGGTTCGAGTCCTGCAGGGCCCACCAGTCCGGCACATATGACCGCAGCCAGCGCAACGTCGTTAACCTTCTCCCTCAACACGACGTTCACCACGCCCGCAGGTCGTGGACAGACAGTAACCATTGCCTTCCGGGTTTCGCTCAAATTGTCCGGAAATTCGCGCTTCCGCCAACAGGTTTAGGGGCCGCGAGCAACGGATGAGGGTCAGGTGACTGAGGTTCACGCCATGCGGCCGCTGCGGTGGTCGCGCTTTCGCAAGCCGCGGTCTTTAGGCGAGGCTTTCCGCAGGGCAGAGGATTTCGCGGTCGATCATATGGCGAGCCTTGCCATGGGAACCGGCATCGGGATCGTGGCCATCGCCGCCATCCTTGTGCTGGATGAACCGGCCGCCCTGCCGCAGGCGACGCAGGGCGTGGACCGGACCATTGTTGGCTCGATCGGCCCGACTCCGGCGGCTTCTCGCCCGCAATGGACACCGGTGCCGAAGCCTGTCGAGATGATATCGCTGGAAGCGCCACAGTTCCAGCAACAGCCGGCGCGTTATGCCGCACGCCGCGCCAGCAACAGCGACCGCGAGGATGCGCTGCATTTCGAGAGCCTTTCCGCCAACCAGTCCGAGGCGCGCGTGGCGCTGGTTCGCCGCGCTGGCGAGGCGGCCGCCCCTTCCCTCTTCATCGAGATGATGCGGCTGCAGAGCGAGCGCGGCGTGGCCATCACCCGTTCCGGCTCGCCGGGGCCGCTCGCCACCAAGTTCGGCGAACTGGAAGTGGCGGACATGACCTTCACGGACGGAGATGGACGCAACATGTCCTGTCTCGCCTTCCGCACGCCGCAATCACCGGGAAGGATCGGTCTCAACGGCTGGTATTGCGCCGCCGAGAACGCGACGGCGGAGCGGCCAACCGTCGGCTGCTTCATCGACCGGCTGACGCTGCTGAAGGGCGGCGAGGACATGGCCTTGCGCCGCTTCTTCACCGAGGCCGAGCAGCGCCGCAAGCCCTGCCCCACGCCGCGCGTGGCGGCCAACCGCAAGCAGAACTGGCTGGACGCCCATGGCGCACCGCCGGCCATCCGTGGCGGTCAGCCGAATGTGAAGCCGCCGGCCCGCTAACGCGCTTTCCGCGCTGGACCAGCGCGCGAGGCGCGGTTTAAGAGACAGAACGAACGACAGGGATTCCCGACATGCGCCTCCTCCTCGCCACCGCCGCCGTCATCGCCTTCGGCCTCGCCGCCCCCGCCGCCGAGGCGCAGCAGGCAAGGAAGAAGCAGCGCGGCGAACTCGTGGTGGACGTTAAGCCGCGCTCCTTCCTCGATGCCGGCACGCAGCCGCTGCCAGGCACCTATCAGGGCTACTCGACGGGCCTGACGCCGCACCGTGTGGGTGACGCTGTTGTGCCGACAGGTTCGGCATGGCAAAGGCTTCTGCCCGGTCCTTACGGGCTCTGAGTACTCCCCTTCTCCCGCAAGGGGAGAAGGTGGCATGCGGAACGCATGACGGATGAGGGGTCTCGCGAAGCGATCCAGCAACGTTTGCGCCTGCGCAACCCAAGCGATGGCTTCGCCATACCCCTCATCCGACCTTCGCAAACGCGAAGGCCACCTTCTCCCGCAAGGGGAGAAGCACAAGCGCCACATCCTTCTTCCTTGGGAGAAGGTGTCATGTGGAAAATGCCGGATGAGGGGCAGTGCCTACGCCTTTGCCGTCAACTCCACACCCAGCGCCTTCATCACCGCCATCGTTGTCTTCAGCGTCGGGTTACCGCTGGCGCTGAATGATCGATAGAGCTGCTCCCGGGAAAGTCCCGTTTCTTTCGCGATCTGGGTCATTCCCTTGGCCCGGGCGACAACGCCCAGCGCGTGGGCGACATAGCCCGTATCTTCCGTTGCGAAAGCTTCCGCCATGAAGGCAGCAATGGCCTCGTCGGATGTCAGGTTCTCGGCGGGATCGAACGTGGTCAACTTCTCAGGCATGCGACGCGCTCCATTCTTTTGCCAGGCGTTTCGCCGCCTTGATGTCCCGATCCTGCGTGCCCTTGTCACCGCCGCACAGAAGGATGACGATCTCGCCAGCACGCCGCGTGAAATAGACCCTGTAGCCCGGTCCATAGTGGATACGCAGTTCGCTCACGCCATCGCCAACAGACGCCACATCGCCGGCATGGCCATAGGCAAGTCGATCAAGACGGCCGACGATCACACCGCGCGCCCGCTCATCCCTGAGACCTTGCCACCACTTCTGGAACGTCTCGGTCTGGCGAAGCTCGATCATGGTCGCGTGTAGTCTAAAAACGACAGTTGATCAATGAATTTCAGCGTGGCTTGCGTGATGTTGCTTGTCCGCACTGCTCCGCAGGCGACCTTCTCCCAAGGGAGGAGGAGAGCCGAATAGCCTCAAAACAAAAAATACCGCTGCGCCATCGGTAAACTCTCCGCCGGCTTGCACGTCAGCAACTCGCCATCCGCCCGCACCTCATACGTCTCCGGGTCAACCTCGATCTTTGGACACGCGTTGTTGTGCACCAGCGACGCCTTGGAAATCCCGCCACGCGTGTTCTTCACCGGCAGCAGCAGTTTATCCACGCCGTAACGCGCGCCGATGCCCTTCGCCAGCGCAGCTTCCGACACGAAGACCACCGATGAGCGCGTGAGCGACTTGCCGTAAGCGCCGAACATCGGCCGGTAGTGCACCGGCTGCGGCGTGGGGATGGAGGCGTTGGGGTCTCCCATGGCGGCGGCGGCGATGGTGCCCA
>JBOFUS010000689.1:0-2703 GCA_051652685.1 Beijerinckiaceae bacterium | reverse complement strand
GCCGAGGCGACGGAAATTTACAAAAAACTGCGACCTGAACTGCAGTTCGACGGCAGCAGGGGCGCTGGAACATGCGAAACCGGTGTTGTCGCCGGGCGGGCTGCGGTGGAAGGGAAGGGTGTAGAGGTTACTCGGCAGCAACGGAATGTGCGGTTGAAACAGGGACCGCAACGAATACGACGTTATCGCCGAAATCCCTGATCTCGTCTGCGACCAGCGCGTCGGCTCGAAGTTCCGATTGCGTCCGCGCGCGTGGCCATTGGGCTTTTGCCAGAACCTCCAGCCAAAGGCCTGCAGCTTCCGGCGCATTTGCAAGTGCCTCCTCCAATGTGTCGCCAGCCGAGAAACAGCCCGGCAGATCAGGAAACCAGACGCCGTGGGCGCGGTTGGGGCCAGCATCTTCGATCACGGCGATGTAGTGCGTTGCCATTCCCGCCCTCACCCCGCGTCGAGATAACTCTCCAGCACCATCTTCCGCCCGGCCTTGTCGAAATCCACTGTCAGCTTGTTGCCATCGACAGCAGCCACTTCGCCAGCACCAAATTTGACGTGGAAAACCCGGTCTCCGAGGCTGAAACGGGAGGGTGCCGCAGAGGATTTCGCCACCAGTTCGCCCTCGATCAGCCTTGGCTGCCTGGCCGCCGGCGCGCTGCCGGCGCGGTAGGTCTGCTGCGGGCCGGCATCGAAGCCCGGGCCGCGCGCCTGCGCCCGCTGCCAGCCGGGCGTTGCATAGGTCGAGGTCGCAAAAGGCTGGGCGCGGTCGAAGCGGCTCTGGCCGCCATTGCCACCCGTGTAGCCGCCCCGGCCGTGGGCAAAGCCCGACGAGGCGTTTGACACCTCGACATGGGCCTCGGGCAATTCATCAACGAAGCGCGAGGGGATAGAGGCGTTCCAGGAGCCGTGGATGCGGCGGTTGGAGGCAAACCAGATCTTGGCGCGCAGCTTGGCGCGGGTCACGCCGACGTAGGCCAGCCGGCGTTCCTCCTCAAGCCCCGCACGGCCCTGCTCGTCCAGCGCGCGCGGGTGGGGGAACAGCCCTTCCTCCCAGCCCGGCAGAAATACAGTCTCGAACTCCAGCCCCTTGGCGGCGTGCAGCGTCATCAGCGTCACTTTTTCGGTGCTATCGCCTTCCGCCGCTTCCATCACGAGACTCACATGTTCGAGGAAGCCTTGCAGGTTCTCGAACTCCTCCATCGAACGCACGAGTTCCTTCAGGTTGTCGAGCCGGCCCGCCGAATCCGCCGAGCGGTCGGCCTTGAGCATGTCGATGTAGCCGCTCTCCTCAAGGATCGTCTCGGTGACTTCGGAATGGCGCGTGGTCTGGAAGAGCGCCGCCCAGCGGTCAAAACTGATCATCATGTCGCCAAGCGTCTTGCGCACCTTGGGCTTGAACTCTTCCGTCGCCACCAGCGTGCGCACAGCCGCTGTCAGCGGCATTTCATTGGCGCGGGCATAGGCGTGAAGCTCGTTTACCGTGGCATCGCCAAGCCCCCGCTTGGGCACGTTGACGATGCGCTCAAACGCCAGATCATCCGCCGGCTGGTGCACGATGCGCAGATAGGCCAGCGCGTCGCGGATCTCCCGGCGCTCGTAGAAACGAGGTCCACCGATGACGCGGTAAGGCAGCCCCAGCGTGATGAATCGTTCTTCGAACTCGCGCATCTGGAACGAGGCGCGGACAAGGATCGCCACTTCGTTGAGGTTCTGGCCCTTGTGCTGCAGTGCCTCGATCTCCTCGCCGATCTGGCGCGCTTCCTCTTCGCTGTCCCAGGAGCCGGAGACCGTGACCTTCTCGCCCGACGCACCATCGGTGAAGAGCGTCTTGCCCAGCCGGCCTTCGTTATGGGCGATCAGATGCGAGGCAGTGGCGAGAATATGCGCCGTCGAGCGGTAGTTGCGCTCCAGCCGGATGACCTTTGCTCCCGGAAAATCCTTCTCGAAGCGCAGGATGTTGTCCACCTCCGCGCCGCGCCAGCCGTAGATCGACTGGTCGTCATCGCCGACACAGCAGACGTTCTGGCGCGCGGGCTTTCCAGCCTGTCCGGCGGGAGATTGCGCCAGCAGCCGCAGCCATAGGTACTGCGCGACGTTCGTGTCCTGATACTCATCGACAAGGATATAGCGGAAACGGTCCTGGAACTGCGCCAGCACCTCCGGATTTTCCTGCAGCAAGCGGATCGACTCCATCAGCAGATCGCCGAAATCGCAGGCGTTCAGCGTC
Source organism: Beijerinckiaceae bacterium (assembly GCA_051652685.1). Classification (GTDB taxonomy): domain Bacteria; phylum Pseudomonadota; class Alphaproteobacteria; order Rhizobiales; family Beijerinckiaceae; genus JADCCX01. The sequence goes on along the minus strand of JBOFUS010000689.1, from coordinate 482 downwards.
TTCAGCCGTGCCTGGTAGTCCTTGTAGAGCTGCCGCCCGCGCCCGCCGGCGAAGGCCTCGGCCTCCCCTGAAGGAACCTTGTCGGGACGCAAGCCCCGGTTCTTCCAGCCGTCGATGACATTGGCGAGTACGCGCGCCGGCCAGCGCTTCTCGTCGATGTTCTCGGCCTGCAGCAGCTGCTTCATCAGGCGGATCTGGTCGTCGGTGTCGAGGATGGTGAAATCCGGCCTCAGATCCACGAGCTCCGCGTGGCGGCGGAGCATCTTGGTGCCGATGGAGTGGAAGGTGCCAAGCCACGGCATGCCTTCCGCCACGCTGCCGACCAGATGCGCGATGCGCTCCTTCATCTCGCGGGCCGCCTTGTTGGTGAAGGTGACGGAGAGGATCTGGCTGGGAAAGGCACGGCCTGTGGCGATGATATGCGCGATGCGCGTGGTCAGCACGCGTGTCTTTCCCGTGCCGGCACCGGCCAGCACCAGCAC
>JBOFUS010000688.1:0-2118 GCA_051652685.1 Beijerinckiaceae bacterium | reverse complement strand
GCTGCGGTGATCTTCGATGAATTTCACGAGCGCTCGCTGGATGCAGACATGGGGCTGGCTCTGGCGCTCGACGCCCAATCCGGTTTGCGGGAAGACCTGCGCATTCTCGTCATGTCCGCCACGCTCGATGGAGCGCGCGTAGCCTCCCTGCTGGGCGACGGCGTACCTGTGGTTACCAGCGAAGGCCGGATGTTCCCGGTCGAGACGCGTTATCTCGGGCGCGATGCGCGCGAGAGACTGGAACCGCAGGTGGCTGCGGCCATTGTGAGGGCATTGTCCAGCGAGACTGGTTCGGTGCTCGCCTTCCTGCCGGGGCAAGGCGAAATCCGCCGCACGGAAGAGTTGCTGCGCGACAGGCTTCGCGATCCGACCGTCGACCTCGCGCCGCTCTACGGGGCCATGGACCAGCGCGCGCAGGATCTTGCTGTGCTGCCCGCGCTGCCCGGCCGCCGCAAGGTCGTGCTCGCCACCTCCATTGCAGAAACGTCCCTCACCATCGAGGGCGTGCGCGTTGTGGTGGACAGCGGTTTATCGCGCGTGCCGCGATTCGAGCCGGATGTGGGCGTGACGCGGCTGGAAACGGTGCGCGTGGCGCGTGCGGCGGCCGACCAGCGGCGCGGCCGCGCCGGCCGCACGGAGCCCGGCGTCTGCTACCGGCTCTGGGACGAGCCGCAGACTCTCAGCCTTCAGCCGTTCGCCACGCCGGAGATCAGGGCGGCTGACCTGTCTGGCCTTGTGCTTGATCTCGCAAGCTGGGGCGTTACCGATCCGGCCACACTGCGCTGGCTCGACCCGCCGCCGGCCCCGGCACTTACTGAGGCGAAAGCGATGCTCGCCGCCATCGGGGCGCTTGATAGCGAGGGCCGCATGACGCCGATAGGCGGGCGTGTCCGCGCGCTGCCATTGCCGCCGCGCCTTGCCCGCATGGTGATTGCCGCGGGCGACATGGGCCGGGAAGCCGCGCAGGATGCGGCTGAACTCGCCGCACTTCTGGTGGAGCGTGGGATCGGCGGAAGCGCCGTCGATCTTGGTCATCGCCTTGATACCTTCCGCCGCGACCGGGGCGGGCGCGCGGAAGACATGCGCCACCTCTCAAATGGCTGGGCTGCGAGCGCGGAAGGGAAACCCGGCGGCGAGCGACCCTCACCGGGACGCTTGCTCGCGCTCGCCTTTCCCGACCGGCTGGCGATGGCGCGTGGTAGCGCAGGGCAGTTTCTGCTGGCCAACGGCCGTGCCGGCGCAGTGGACGCAGCTGACGGCCTGGCGAAGGCGACCTACATCGTTGCGGCCGAGATGACCGGCGCGGCACACGCCGCGCGCATCACATCGGCGGCACCATTGTCGGCAGAGGAGTTCATTGTCGCGGCCGCAGGAAGAATCGTATCCGGGGAGGAACTCAGCTTCGACATGGAGGCCCTTGCGCTCCGCGCTCGGCGGGTGAAGCGGCTCGATTCCATCATCCTTGCCTCTGATACCATGCCGGTTCCCGTCACCGAAGCCGCCGCCGTTGCGCTGGCGGACGGCGTTGCAAGGGCGGGATTGAGACACCTGCCCTGGTCGAAGACGCTATCCCAATGGCGTGACCGGGTGATGTTCCTGCGCGCCGCTGCCGGAGCGGGAAGCGACTGGCCAGACCTGTCGGACGCAGCATTGGCGGCGAGCGCTGGCCATTGGCTAGCACCCTTCATCAAGGGCCGCGCCAGCATCCGCGATATCAAGCCGGATGAACTGTCCGAAGCGCTGCGGACGCTTTTGCCGTGGGAGCTTGGCCGGCGGCTCGACGCAGAAGCGCCCACGCATTTCGAGGCTCCGACCGGCACGAACGCCGCCGTCGACTACGAAGCGGAGGGTGGCCCCGCCATCGCCATCCGCGTGCAGGAGCTCTTCGGCCTGAAGGCGCACCCCAGCCTCGCCGCAGGCCGCGTGCCGCTGGTACTGCATCTTCTGTCGCCCGCCCATCGCCCGATCCAGATCACGAGGGATCTGCCCGGTTTCTGGAAGGGCTCATGGGCGTCGGTGAAGACCGAGATGAAGGGCCGCTATCCCCGCCATGTCTGGCCGGATGATCCGGCCGGAACGCCGCCCACCACGCGGGCAAAGCCGCGCGGGACGTGAGCT
>JBOFUS010000687.1:0-6010 GCA_051652685.1 Beijerinckiaceae bacterium | reverse complement strand
GCGCCCTTGTAGGCCATGAAATGCTTGAAAGTATTGATGCCGCAGGTGTTTACGACCGCTTCCATCTCGTCGAAGATCTGTTTCGACCACGAGGTCACCGCCATGTGGAAGGAGTAGTCAGACGCCGCCTTCTCGGCCTTGCCCCGCCATTCCTTGTAGGCGGCGAGCATGGATGCACCGGGTGCCGGAATGCAGAAATCCACGATCATCGTGGTGCCACCGGAGAGCGCGGCCTTCGTGCCCCACTCGAAATCATCTGCCGAGACCGTGCCCATGAACATGAATTCCATGTGCGTGTGCGGATCGATGCCGCCGGGCATCACATCGCAGCCGCCGGCGTCGATGACGTCCGCGTCGCCTGGCGCGGACAGGCTCTCGCCCACGGCCACGATCCTGCCGTCGCTGACCAGCACATCGGCGCGCTTTGAATGGTCGTGGTTTATAACTGTGCCGCCACGGATGAGGATGGGTTTGCTCATGCGGAATTCTCCCTCGCGTATCACTTCAGGACGGCGCGCAGCATCGGATGCTTCGCGTCGAGGAATGGATTGATGATCGTCACACCATTGAAGACCGCATCATGCTGCATGTCTTCCGAAAACAGCACGCGGCAGCCGGCCCGGGCTGAAGCCGCGATAATGATCGCGTCGAAAATCTGGATTTGATGACCTGTCGAGAGGTCCAGGGCTTCGCCGAGATCATCCGATGTGGTTGGCGCGATGTCATAGGCCAAGCGGTATCGCTCGATCTGCTCCGCAGTTTCACGGGAGGTCCAGCGATACTTTCTCGTCATGACGCGAAAATATTCGGCCAGCACCTGTGTCGGAATAATGCCACCCAGCTGGAGTGCGGCGTGGAGAAGCGATTGGCTCAAGAGTTGGCGGACTGCATCATTGGCACCAGCCGCATAGACAAGAATGTTGGTGTCAAACGCCGCTTTCATTCGTCCAGATAGTCGTAGATTTCATCACGGGTAACACGCGGATGATTCTGAGCAGGGCGAGATCGCAAGTCGTCAAAAAGCTCCTTTGCGGCGCGATCACGCGCCTCGCGCGCTGTCGCGTCATCGACAGGCACCAGCTTGGCCATCGGCTTGCCATGCGATGTGATCACGAAGCCTTCGCCCCTCCCCACGCTGCCGAGCAGCCTGGAGAAGTTCCGGTTGGCCTCTGCCGCCGACACATGTTTCATTGCACATGCTCCGAAGTAGTGAATTTCACTACATTATCATGCAGGAGTCTCGCCCGCAAGGAAGGCGGCGGCAAAAGGCGACGGCACCTTGCGCCGTCGCCCCTCCCGCGTCTCACTTCAGCGCAGCATCGATCACCGCATGGGTCCATGCGCCCTCAGGCTTCTTTGAGATCACCGGCGCCTCGCCGCCCGCACCCAGCAGCGTCGTCACCGTGCGGTCGAAATCGGCCGGATCGAGCTTGCCGTTGGAACCGGCGGTCAGCTTGTTGATCTCGCCCATCATCCGCTTCTGGTGCGCCTCTTTCTGGGCACCCGATGCATCGTTTTCGAGCACGATCTTGGCGGCCTCGTCCGGGTTGGCGCGGGCGTAGTCCCAACCCTTCATGGAGGCTTTCACGAACTTCGCCATCCGCGCGGTGAAGGCCGCATCGGTCAGCCGGCTCTGCAACGCATAGAGGCCGTCTTCCATGGTCGAGACACCCTGGTCGGTGTAGTTGAACACGGCGAGATCCTCGGGCTTCAGCCCGGCGTCGATCACCTGCCAGTACTCGTTGTAGGTCATGGTGGAGACGCAGGCCGCCTGCTTCTGGATAATCGGATCGACGTTGAAGCCCTGCTTGATGACCTTGACGCCGCCAGCAGACCCGTCCGTCTTGAGGCCGAGCTTGGCCATCCACGCCATAAAAGGATACTCGTTGCCGAAGAACCAGACGCCCAGCGTCTTGTCCTTGAAGTCGGCCGGCGTCGCCACGCCCGCATCCTTGCGGCAGGTCAGCATCATGCCCGAACGCTTGAACGGTTGCGCGATATTGACCAGCGCCACGCCCTTCTCGCGCGCGGCGAGTGCGGCGGGCATCCACTCGACGATCACATCGGCTCCGCCGCCGGCGATCACCTGCGGCGGCGCAATGTCCGGTCCGCCCGGCCTGATCACGATGTCGATGCCTTCGGCCTTGTAGAAGCCCTTGTCCTTGGCGACGTAATAACCGGCGAACTGCGCCTGCGTGACCCACTTCAGTTGCAGCGTCACGCGCTCCTGCGCTGCCGCTGGCAGCATGGACAGCACGCTCATCGCCGCGCCCAGCATCAGTGACTTCAATTTCATCGCTCTCTCCTCTCCTTCGCCACGAAGCGTGGCGATCCCATTCAACTTAACTCGACCTCATCCTGAGCCTGTCGAAAGATGCTTCAGTCAAGCTCTCGAACCTCGCCACTGACCCTTCGACGAGCTCAGGGTGAGGGTTTTAATGGTGTCATCGCCCTCCCCGGACGGATGGGTGCCAGAACGTGATGGCACGCTCCACCAGCACCAGAATTCCATAGAACGCCGAACCCGCCACAGCTGCAACCGCAATTGTGGCCCAGACCATGTCGACCGCCATGCGGCCAACCTCCGTCGAGATCCGGAAGCCCATCCCGACGGTGGGCGTCCCGAAGAACTCAGCAACAATCGCGCCAATCATGGCGAGCGTCGCGTTGATCTTGAGAGCGTTGAAGATGAAGGGGCCGGCAGCCGGCAGCCGGAGCTGCACCAGCATCTGGAACCAGCTTGCCCCGTAGCTGCGCATCAGGTCCTTTTCCAGACTGCCAGCGGCCTGCAGGCCGGCCACCGTGTTCACCAGCATGGGGAAAAACGTCATCACCACCACGACCGCAGCCTTCGATTGCCAGTCGAAGCCGAACCACATCACCAGGATGGGTGCGATGCCGATGATCGGCAGCGCCGAGATAAAGTTGCCGATGGGCATCAGCCCGCGTCGCAGGAAATCGTAACGGTCGCAGGCGAGCGCCACGAGGAAACCCGCGAGGCAGCCCATGAGCCAGCCGGGCAATGCAGCGCGGATAACGGTCTGGACGAAGTCGGCGGTCAGGGTGGGGACCGAAGCGATGAGCTTGGCGAATATGAGGGACGGTGCCGGCAAAAGCACGGTCGGAACGCTGAAAATGCGGCAGGCTGCCTCCCAGAAGGCAAGCACGGCCAGGCCGAAAAGCAACGGTGGAACAAGATCGCGAATACCCTTCACGCCTTCGCTCCCATCGCCCTGAGCGTGAACCTCTCGGCAAGCGCCACCGCCGAAATCAAGAGCGCCGCCATCAGCGCCGCCAGCACCAGCGCGGCCCAAATCTGGATTGTCTGGCCGTAGTAGCTGCCCGACAGCAGGCGTGCGCCGATGCCGGCCTGCGCGCCGGTGGGGAGCTCTCCGACAATGGCACCCACGAGGCTGATCGAGATCGCGACCTTGAGGCTGGCGAAGAGATAGGGCACCGCCGCCGGCCAGCGCAATTTCCAGAAGGTCTCGGGGCGAGACGCATTGTAGGTGCGCATCAGATCAAGCTGCATCCCGTCGGGCGAGCGAAAGCCCTTCACCATGCCGATGGTGACGGGAAAGAAGCACAGATACATCGAGATGATCGCCTTCGGCACAAGCCCGGTCAGGCCAACGGAGCCCAGCGCCACGATGATGATCGGCGCAATGGCGAGGATCGGGATCGTCTGGCTGGCGATGACCCACGGCATCAGGCTCTTCGACAGCGTGCGCGAGTGGATGATGCCCACAGCAAGCAGGATGCCGAGAATCGCGCCCATGAGAAAACCCAGCAGCGTCGCCGACAGTGTCACCCAGGCGTGGAACAGCAGGTTGCGCGGGCTGAGCGTCCAGCCGTCCGGCGTCTCGCGGATGAGGCGCGTGCCGAGCGTGGCGTTGTAGAGCTCGACGATGACCTGATGCGGCGCAGGCAGCACCGGGCGCTCCAGTGACCACGCCACGACATAGCCGTCGGCAAGCCCCGCCACGTTCTGCATCTGCGGCAGATCGGCGTTCATGGGCAGGCAGGCGAGATACCAGACGGTCAGGATGATGCCCGAAATGACGCTGACGGGGATGGCAGCGCCCGGCTGGCGGAGGGTGGTGGCGGTCATGGACGTCGCCACTGGAGCAAGACATCCGGTAAAGACTCCTCATTCTCGCCAGCCGTGGATCGAATCTCTTCGAACCGCTCCCGTGCATAGAACTTTCGCGCTTCGGAGTTTTCGACGAATGTCCAGAGTTCAAGCTCGTTGGAGGACTGGGCCTTTGCAAAGTCGAGAAGGCGTTTGCCTACACCCTTACGGCGTTCCGAAGCTTCTACAAAAAGCGCGCTGACGATCTTTTCATCTTCAACAACAAGGTAACCGACGACCACACCATCGCGATCTCCGATGTATATCGTTTTGACTCCGAGGACTCGCGTCGCGTAGTAACGCTCGACATCGGCATGGCTGTGCACGCGTGGCATCCAAGGCGTTTCGTCTATCCAGTCATTCTTGATTGCAGCGCATGCACGCGCGTCTGAGGGGATACCCAGCCTTATCGTGAGGCCGTCACCATCAATCCTCATAGCTGTGCCCTGCCCGCAAACCCTCGCGCACGCGGTGTGCGATCCTGAGGAAGGTAGGCGTCTCGCGGATGTCCAGCGGGCGGTCCGGACCCAGATCGCAATCGATGACATCGATGATCCGGCCGGGACGTGGCGACATCACCACAATGCGTGTCGACAGGAACACAGCTTCGGGAATCGAATGCGTGACGAAGATCACGGTCTTCCGAGTCGCTGCCCACAGCCTGAGCAGCTGCTCGTTCAGCGTATCGCGGACAATCTCGTCCAGCGCGCCGAAGGGTTCATCCATCAGCAGCAGATCAGGATCGAAGCAGAGCGCGCGCGCAATCGAGACCCGCTGCTGCATGCCGCCCGAAAGCTGCCAGGGAAACTTCTTTTCGAAGCCCGAAAGATTGACCATGGCGAGGTATTTCGACGCCCGCGCGCGGCGCTCTTCCACGGACAGGCCGAAGACCTCCAGCGGCAGCATCACGTTCCGCTCGACGTTGCGCCACGGATAAAGCGCCGGCGCCTGGAAGACATAGCCATATTGCCGCTTCAGCCTCGCCTCCGCCGGCGAGACCCCATTGACGGCGATATGCCCGTCCGTTGGCTTCTCGAGATCGGCGATGACGCGCAGCAGCGTGGTCTTGCCGCAACCGGACGGCCCGATGAAGGAGATGAACTCGCCCTTGTGGACCTGAAGACTGGCTTTGGACAGCGCGTAGACCGGACCATCGTCCGTCTGGAACGTGAGGGAGAGATCGCGGATGTCGATGGCGGTTTTCGGCATTGTTGTAGGGTGTACCAAGATTATCTGTCCGTCGAACTGCTGGTGTCACTTCGGAATTGGAATAATTTCGTACGCTGTCACACAAACGGACCGTCAAGACATCATAGCGCCCCTATCGTGCTAACGAGAAAGGCGATCATGCAGCCTAGGAGATAATGGTTTCAATCGGAACCGCCGGCATTGATTGCCCAACGGCCGGCGAGACTGCCTCGCCTCCCGGAGAGCGAAAAAGTATATCGAGAACTCGATATACCACCACCAAACTCCGTATACTTCATCCGCCTCACTCCCCCGGCACCAGCTCATACTTCGCCCGACGCGCACCCTTCGCCATCGGGTTGTTCGGATGCTCCATCCACGTCCGCTCGCCGCCGACCCTGAGACCGGTGCGCCGGTCGAGATCGCCGTCTTCCAGCGGCACCATGGTGATGCAGTTCTCCACCGGGCATACAACGGCGCAGAGGTTGCAGCCGACGCATTCCTCGTCAATCACCTCGAAACGCCGCTTGCCATCGACCATATTCGTGATCGCCTGATGCGAGGTGTCCTCGCAGGCGATGTGGCAGCGGCCGCAGGAGATGCAGAGCTCCTGGTCAATCTTCGCCTTGACCACATAGTCGAGATTGAGATGCTGCCAGTCGGTCACCTTGGGCGCGGCCATGCCGCGGA
>JBOFUS010000686.1:0-1180 GCA_051652685.1 Beijerinckiaceae bacterium | reverse complement strand
ACCATCCCCATGATGCTGTTCATCTTTCCGATTATCTTCATCATTCTGCTGTTCCCTGCCTACATGCAGATCAAGGACACGTTCGGTTGAGCGCGTTGCCGCGAAGGAGCCTCCCCATGAAGCCGATCCAACTCGCGAGCGCCGCGTTGCTAGCCCTCGCGCTCGGCGCCTGCCAGTCGACCGATCTGTCGACAGCGCTGAAGGCCGACACCGCTTCCGTAACGGCAAGCACGGGTGTCGACCCGCTAGCGGGACCTCGCCCGAAGCCCGGCGACAACGAGCTTGCCACCGGCAAGGAGCATTTCCGGAACGCCAACTTCGGCCTTGCCGAGAAGCATTTCCGCCAGGCGGCCGAACAGTCGCCCGACAGCCTCGAAGCCCTGATCGGGCTGGCGGCCGCCTATGACCAGCTTGGACGCTTTGATCTGGCCGATCGCGCCTACAAGGAAGCGTTCCGCATCGGCGGCTCTTCCTCCGTGCTGCTGAACAACCGCGGCTACTCGTATTATCTGCGCCGCGATTTCAGAAAAGCGCGAACTGACTTCACCGAAGCCCTGCGCCGCGACCCGGAGAACGCGACGGCAAAGCGCAACATGGCGCTGATCAACGGCCGGGCGTAAGGCTCAGCCGTAGCGCACCCTTGGGTCGAGCACTGCATAGGCGACGTCGACCAGCAGGTTGAAGGCAAGCACGAAGCAGGCGATCACGACCACGGTTCCCATCACCATCGTATAGTCGCGGTTGAGCGCGCCCTCGACGAAATAGCGCCCGATGCCGGGCAGGCCGAAGATGGTCTCCACGACCACCGAACCGGTCAGCAATGCCGCCGCCGCCGGCCCGAGATAGGACACGACGGGCAGCAGCGCGCCGCGCAGCGCATGGCGGATGATGGTCGCCTGCGACAGGCCTTGCGCGCGCAGCGTGCGGATATGGTTGGCGCGCAGCGTCTCGATCATCGCGGCACGGGTGAGGCGCGCCACCACCGCCATCTGCGGCAGCGCCAGCACGAGCACGGGCAGAACCGTGTTGCGCAAAGCCCCGTCGTTCCAGCCACCAACCGGCAGCCAGGCAAGCCAGAGGCCGAAGATCACCTGGAACAGCGGCGCGGTGACGAAGGTGGGCACCGTGATGCCGGCGGTCGCGATGGTGACAACCGCGTAGTCGGTCGCGCGGTTCTGGC
>JBOFUS010000685.1:0-2647 GCA_051652685.1 Beijerinckiaceae bacterium | reverse complement strand
GACGGAGGCAGCGGCTGCGGAACCTCTGGCTGCGGCTCGGGCTCGGGCGGAAAGAGCGGAAGCTCCGGCGGCGATGGCGACGGAGGTGGTAGCGGCGGTTGCGGCGGCGGCTGCAGCTGACGTCATTGCGCTTGACGCCGCCCCGCGTGCGCCGTCGTATGTCGGCGCATGACATCATTCGCCTCCTCCGCCGTTTCCCTCCGCGACATCCACAAGCGCTTCGGCGACAACGAGGTGCTGAAGGGTGTCTCGATGGAGGCCCAGGACGGCGATGTCATCGCCATCATCGGCTCGTCGGGCTCCGGCAAATCGACGTTGCTTCGCTGTATCAACATGCTGGAAACGCCGGATTCGGGCTCGGTCAGCGTGGCGGGCGAGGAAATCCGGCTCAAGCCTGCCAGGGCCGGCGGGCGCGAACCGGCGGACCGCGCGCAGATCGACCGCATCAGGGCGTCGCTCGGCATGGTGTTCCAGGGCTTCAATCTCTGGTCGCACCGCACGATCCTCGAGAATGTCATCGAGGCACCTGTTCATGTGCAGGGCCGATCGAGGGTCGAGATGATCCTTGAGGGGCAGGCGCTGCTCGCCCGCGTCGGCATGGGCGAGAAGGCGGACGCCTACCCCAGCCAGATTTCCGGCGGCCAGCAGCAGCGCGCCGCCATCGCCCGGGCGCTTGCGATGCGTCCGCGCGTCATGCTGTTCGACGAGCCAACTTCGGCGCTTGATCCGGAGTTGGTCGGGGAGGTGCTGAAGGTCATCCGCGCGCTGGCTGAAGAAGGCCGCACGATGATTCTCGTGACCCACGAGATGGCCTTTGCCCGCGAGGTGGCGAACCGCGTGATCTTCCTGCACAAGGGCGTCATCGAGGAAGACGGCCCGCCGGCACAGGTCTTCGGTCATGCGAAATCCGAGCGGTGCCGGCAGTTCCTTGCCAGCCAGCTGAGGTGAAAGATGACCGACATCACGACGCTTGAAGCGCTGGAAGCGCTCTATTCACCGGTCAATCTAACCTCGCTCCTCAAGGAAATCGATCATGTCAGCGCCCACTACGCGCGCTTCATCGAGGCTTCGCCCTTCGTCATCCTCGCCACGGCAGGGCCGGAGGGACTGGATTGTTCGCCGCGCGGTGATCCGGCGGGATTTGTGCGCGTGGCTGACCCCAAGACGATCATGATCCCGGATCGGCGTGGCAACAACCGTGTGGATTCGTTGAAGAACATCGTGCGCGATCCGCGCATCGCGCTGCTGTTTCTCATTCCTGGTGTCGGCAACACCATGCGCGTCAACGGCCGGGCGCGCATCAGCGCCGATCCGGCGCTTCGCGAAAGTTTCGCCATGCGCGGCAATCCGCCAACGTCGGTGATCGTGGTGGAGGTGGAGCGGGTCTATCCCCAGTGCCAGAAGGCGCTGGTGCGCAGCCGGTTGTGGGATGAGTCGACCCATGTCCCGCGCGAGAGCCTGCCATCCATCGGCGAAATGATGCAGGCGCTCGATGCCGGCTTCGACGGTGCAACCTACGAGGCGGACTATCCCGCGCGTATGGCAAAGACGCTGTACTGAAGCAAACACGCAGCGCCATTGGACATTGCCACGCCGTCAGTTATACGACGTCGCTTCGTTATTCGGGGCGAACCCCGCCCGACCCACAAGCCTGAAGGAGCTGCACGATGTCCACGTTCGACACCGTCGCCGACATCATCGCCGACACGGCTGACATCGCGCGCGATACGATTACGCCCGAGAGCCACGCCATCAACGATCTCGGCATCGACAGCCTCGCCTTCCTCGACATCGCCTTTGCGGTCGACAAGAAGTTCGGCATCAAGATGCCGCTTGAGCAGTGGACGCAGGAAGTGAACGAGGGCACGACGCCGGCCGAGAACTACTTCGTCATGAAGAACCTCTGTGCCCGCATTGACGAGCTGGTGGCTGCCAAGGCCGTCTGAGGCGGTTGAGCGACTGCCGACTGACTCCGTCATTGCGAGCGCAGCGAAGCAATCCAGACGGCGCTTCAGAATAAGGCGACAACGTTTACATCTGCGGCAAGCGTCGTGCTGGATTGCTTCGCTGCGCTCGCAATGACGCGATAGGGCAACCTGTGCCACAGCCTACCCCCGAGACCTCCGATGCGCCTCGAATATTTCGAAATGATCGACCGCGTGTCGGCCTTCGACCGTGAAGGCCGCAGCCTTGTGGCTGAGGCGCTGGTGCCGATGGCAAGCCCGGTCTTCGAGGGCCATTTCCCCGGTCATCCGTTGGTGCCGGGCGTGCTTCTCACCGAGACGATGGCGCAGGCGTCAGGCTATCTGCTGCTATCGCTCAACCGGCTGTCGCACATGCCCTTCCTGATGGGTGTGGACGAGGCGCGTTTCCGCAGTTTCGTCACGCCCGGCCAGACGCTCGCCATCGAGGCGCGTTTCGATCAGGAGGGCTCGGGCTACGCCGCCACCAAGGCCAAGATCCGCGTGGACGGCAAGCTCGTCGCAAGCGCCTCGCTGCGCTTCGCGCTGACAGCGTTTCCCGCCGACATGCTCAACCTGATGCGGGCGCAGGTGACGCGCATCGGGCTGGGCCACGAGATAGGCTGAGCCTGCTCTTTCCTTCTCCTTCGGGAGAAGGTGGCCTGCAGAGCAGGTCGGATGAGGGT
>JBOFUS010000684.1:0-2762 GCA_051652685.1 Beijerinckiaceae bacterium | reverse complement strand
GGCGCGTTTCTCACCATGATCATGGAGCGTTATCCGTTGGTCCACGGCACACTCTTCGACCAGCCGCATGTCATCGCCCGCGCCACAGCGCCGCAATCGGGCGGGGCTTCCAACGGCCGATATAGCGCCGTGGGGGGAGACTTCTTCGATGGCGTGCCGGAGGGCGGCGACGCCTATCTGCTGAAGTGGATTCTTCACGACTGGAGCGACGATGCCTGTATAAAGATACTAAAGGCCTGCCGAGGGGCGATGAAGCCGATGGGTCGGTTGCTGGTAGCGGAGTACGTCATCGGTCCGGGGCATGCGTCGCCGGAAGGCGAGCTCATGGACCTGACGATGATGGTGATGAACGGTGGGCGTGAACGCACGCGCGCAGAGTTCGCGACCATTTTCCTGGCGGCCGGGTTCGAGCTGACTTCGGTAACGCCTACGGCGACGCCGCTTTGCCTGATCGAGGGGGCGGTCAGCGGTGCGTGAGCTGCCGTTGACGCCACATGAGTGTCCGGAGCGGAAGATCGGATGGCTGTTCGATGGCAGGAACCATGTTGCTCGCTGTGACGAGGCGCACCTGGCTGCGGCAAGCCAGGTGTTCCTCATGTCAAAGGAGAAGGTTTTTGGGATGGCGGCTGCAACCAGTTTAAGACGTGAGCCTCTGCAAGCACTTGAATCCCAGGTCCGGCCCCGGAGGAATTGAACACTGAGTGTTGGTTCACCGCGCCCGCACCGCTACCGGTAGCAACTGGCCTAATTCAGACATTCGGCGAGCGGCTCGATAGGTTCAGCGGGTGTGCGAAAAGCTGACGTTCCCGCGCCTGCTCACAGAGTTGAGGCAATCCAGATTGGTATGGTACGGGCTCCAATCTCGATTGCAGCGTCAGCCGGGTTCAGCCTTCGGCGGCTTTTCGACGACGGAACTCCTCGACCGGCAATCCGCCGACGCCCCAGTCCTCCATCTCCACTTCGTCGATGACAACGAACGTCGTGGCGGGGCTTTTGTCGAGCACACGGACAAGGAGGTCCGTGACGCCATGGATCAATTCGGCCTTTTGTGCCGGTGTGACGCCTTCGCGCGTCACCTTGATGTTCACGTAGGGCATGATGGGTTCTCTTTCAGTTGGATTGGTCGACCAGGTCATAGTGGAAGACCTTGGAGATGATCTGCCAGCGCTCATCGACGCGGATCAGCGTCAGCAGATCGATGAAACGCTTCGGCCCGATTGCGCATTCGAGGCGCGCAAAGGCTGTCACGGGTCCGGCCATCTCGATCGAGATGATCCGATCCCGTCGCTGTTCGCCGAGGCTTGCTGGAGATGGGCGTTTGTCGACGATCGGGAAGTATTCGCCCATCCCAAGTTGGATGAGTGGCGTCTCGACCGCGCAGACATAAGATGCCTGCGGGTGAAATGCGCGCCTGAGACGCGACGTGTCGCTGTGATGCAAGCCATCGAAGTAGAGTTGGAGCACTTCAATGATGTCCGGATAAGCAGTGGTCACTGGCCTTGCCTCCTGAATTGAAACCCTGTTCAAGCGGCGACCCGCATGTCGTGTCCGGCCCGCCAGCGCAGGGCTGCTTCCGCAACCCGGCGGCCAAGATGCTCCGCTGTCGCCCGATCGGATGCCGGTGGCGCGATCGCGGGTGGCTCATCGGCGTTCGACTGGGCCATTGCGCCAAGGAAGCCGGCAAGCCGGTTCAGGTCCTCAGGTGAGCCCTTGCTGGTGTGATTGCCAGGCAAGAGGCCGAGGCCGATCCAGACCATGCTGTGCTGCATCGCGAACAGATTGAATTGCTGCAGCGTGGCAAGTTTGTCGCCGTTGTAGCCGGCCGAGTTGGTGAAGCCTGATGCGAGCTTATTCTTCCAGCGCTGCTCGGCCCAGCGGCCCGACGTGGCATCAAGGAATGCCTTGAACGGTGCCGAAGCGCCCGCCATGTAGGTCGGCGCACCGAAGATGATGGCGTCGGCGCCGTCAAGCGCATCCCAATGCTCAGCATGCTCCTCGACAGCGATCAGCTGAGCTTGCACGCCTGGAACCTGAAGAACGCCACGGAGCACCGCTTCGGCCTGCACCTTCGTGTGGCCGTAGCCACTATGATAGACAATCGCTACTCTTGCCATGTTCATCCCAATCCTGTTGCAGCGGGTGCCTTGGTTTGGTGTTGGCCGACCGCTTTGATAGACGAGAACATAGGCAGACAGTTTCGATTGTATATATGGTATCCGATAGATATCGCCACTTTTGAGTATCCGCCCGGATACCGGAGGAGCCCGACATGGCGCTACGCATGCGCAAGAACAAATCGCCGTCGCCGCCGGCGGATTGTCCGCTTCTCGCCTGCACTGCGATCATCGGCGGCCCTTGGACGCCGAGCATCATCTGGTATTTGAGCGCTAGCGCGCGCCGCTTTACCGAGCTCAAGAGTGACATTCCGCCGATCACCGCACGCGTTCTGACCAAGCGTCTGCGCGAACTTGAGAGGCAAGGCGTGGTTGAGCGCCACGTCATGCCGACCTCTCCGCCATCGGTGGAGTATGAGTTGACAGCGCTTGGCCGCGAGTTGTTGCCGGCGATCCAGTCGATCGTTGACGTTGGTACAAAACTTCAGCGGCGCAGCGCTTCGCATTCTGTCGCCAATGAACAAAGACGAGCCGGGCCGCGCATGCTGGGAGCGATCAGCGTGTCGTAACGTGCGGGAGCGGACGACCCGTTGACTAGAACCCATTTCGATAGCGGGCGCGCTGCCTGACATTCAGGTAGTGGCCGAC
>JBOFUS010000683.1:0-1735 GCA_051652685.1 Beijerinckiaceae bacterium | reverse complement strand
CGGCCGGCGAAGACGCCACCTTCATCTCGCGCATCCGCGAGGATGCCACAGTGGAAAACGGCCTCGCCTTCTGGTGCGTCTCCGACAACCTGCGCAAGGGCGCGGCGCTGAACGCCATCCAGATCGCAGAGTTGCTGGTGAAGCGGGGGCTGCTTTCGGCGAAGAAGGCGGCGTGAGGCGGGCGCTATCGCCTGGTGTTCAAGTGTGACAGCTTCCGGGCATGACGAATCGGAAGCTGTTTCCAGAAGTGATCGAAGAGAAGTTCGAAATCTTCGATTGGCGGAATGCCGGCGCGATACTGACGCATGTTTGCTCGCAGGAGTTTGGAGAAATCGTCGGCGTTCTCAGCGCCTTCGAATTGCGCCGGTCCGACGTTGCGACAGGCGGTGGAAACAAGTCGCCTGTGGCGAAGGGTATCGATCAAGCGCTCTATCAACTTGGCTGGATCGAGAAGAAATTCGATACACGCATCATCGTTGATGGCGTCGCTTCAGAGAGCCCCACGCACAGCGTTGACTGCTTCAAGGGCAAGGTCGCACTGGAAGTCGAGTGGAACAACAAGGATCCTTTCTTTGACCGGGATCTGAACAACTTCCGCCTGCTTTACGACCTGAGAGTGATCGACGTCGGCGTGGTCATCACACGGGCTACCTCACTTGAGACTGTCTTGAAGAATGTCGGGAGGAGCGCGACCACATATGGACGGGCGACGACACACACAGGAAAATTGTATCCGAAGATCAAGGGCGGTGGAGCAGGCGGCTGCCCGGTGCTAGTGCTCGGGATCACCGCTGGGGCCTTCCGGGATGACCTCTGAAAACATCGACACGGTCTTGGACTTCGCGCAAACGCTTCGAGGCCGAAAGTTCGCGACCATTCTCGCCGATCCGCCGTGGCGGTTTGTCAACCGCACCGGCAAGATGGCACCGGAGCACCGACGGCTTGCGCGCTACGAAACCATGACCACCCAGGATATCGGGGCGCTTCCGGTCGGTGATTGCGCAGAGCAGACGGCCCATCTCTATCTCTGGGTTCCCAACGCCCTCTTGCCCGAAGGCCTTGCGGTGATGCAGGCGTGGGGCTTCAACTACAAGAGCAACATCGTCTGGCACAAACTGCGCAAGGACGGCGGCTCTGACGGGCGTGGTGTCGGATTCTATTTCCGCAACGTGACTGAACTGCTGCTCTTCGGCGTGCGCGGCAAGAACGCCCGGACGCTCGCCGCCGGGCGCACGCAGGTGAATTATCTCGGTACGCGCAAGCGCGAGCACTCGCGCAAGCCGGATGAACAGTATGGCCTGATCGAATCCTGCAGCCCTGGCCCCTATCTGGAGCTTTTTGCAAGAGGAACGCGCAAGGGTTGGACCTACTGGGGCAATCAGGCAAACGACGCCTATGAGCCGACATGGGACACCTACGGCTATAACTCGAAGACGACCGCAGGCGTCATCGCGGCCGAATAGCCCACCCGCCTTCCTCCTGCCGCAATGGACTGATTCCAGAAGCGACAGTTATCCCCATGCAAATCGGGGATTGACAGGCCGAGAATCGTTTCGGCATTGCATCGTGAATCCGCGATATTGTATGTCTTGGTCAGTCAAGCACGACATCTCGTGGACATCGAACGCGAAACACCCATGGCTGCCAGAAGGCGGTATGGGTCGCGAGAGGTGACTCATGGGTTGTTTCCATATGAACCGCCTATCCGCGGAGGCTCGGATGTCCTGGACCGACG
>JBOFUS010000682.1:0-1263 GCA_051652685.1 Beijerinckiaceae bacterium | reverse complement strand
CCGCCAAACCCATGCGCCCAAGCTTCCGCAGTCTGCTACGCAGGGCTTGACCCGGGCCGCCCGACATGGTGGCCAGATTGTTGTGCGGCGACAATCATCGCACGCTGGTCCGGCCGGAGAATGTACACTTGACCTCGTCACTCCTCATCCCCGGCCTTTCTTCCATCGCCGATCGTTATGAAATGATCTTCTGTGATGTCTGGGGCGTTGTACACAACGGCATCTCGGCCCATCCGCAAGCCGGCGAGGCGCTGTCGCGTTTTCGCGCGGTCGGCGGCAAGGTCGTCATGATCTCCAACGCGCCGCGCCCTTTCTGGTCGGTCGTCACGCAGCTCGACCAGATCGGCGTTCGCCGCGACGCCTATGATGCGGTTGTCACATCTGGCGACGTGACGCTTGACTTGATCCGGGCCGAGCCCGTACAGCGCTGCCATTTCATTGGTGCCCCGAAGGATGAACCGCTCTTTCGCGATCTCTCCACGGAGCGGGTTGGCGTGGAGGAAGCGGCCTTTGTCGTCTGCGCCGGACTCCGCGACGATGACCATGAGACGGCGGAGGACTACCGGTCACTGCTCGAACGCCTTGTGGCCCGTGAACTTCCGATGATCTGCGCCAATCCGGATCTGGTGGTTGAGCGCGGTCATCGCCTTCTGCCATGCGCGGGAGCCATCGGCGCACTCTATGAGGAACTGGGCGGCAGGGTGATCCAGGCCGGAAAACCGCATCCGCCAATTTACGCCCGGACGCGGGCACGGGCTTCCGAGTTGCTGGGCCGCGGGGTCGATTCGCGCCGGGTGCTGGCCATCGGCGATGCGATTCGCACGGATGTCGCCGGCGCGGCGGCGGACGGAATCGACAGCCTTTTCCTGAGCGCGGGTATCCATGCCGGCGAGCTGCATGATGCGAACGGTGCGCTTGATGCTTCCCGGCTTGACGCGTTTGTCATGCGGCAAACGACACGCCCTAATGCCGTCATGCGCCAGCTCGGGTGGTAGCCGGCCGCCAATGAAAAAGGGCGGCAAATGCCGCCCGTTTCAGAAAGATGGGCGAAAGCCGCTCAAAGGCCGCAGACAGCTTCGATCTTGCTCTTCAGCGTCTGGGCGTTGAAAGGCTTGACGATATAATTGTTCACGCCGGCCTTCTTGGCGGCGATGACGTTTTCTGTCTTCGATTCGGCTGTCACCATGATGAAAGGCGTTGTCCGCAGCACTTCGTCGCCGCGAACATTGCGAAGGAGTTCATACCCCGTCATCGGAGCCATGT
>JBOFUS010000681.1:0-1049 GCA_051652685.1 Beijerinckiaceae bacterium | reverse complement strand
TCAGCGGCTACCAGCAGCTTGACCGGAATCTGGAAGAGGCCGCGCAGGTGGCGGGTGCCGGCATCGTGCGTCGCCTTGTCACGATCAATGCGCCGCTCCTCGCACCCGTGGCGGGAGCCGGCGCGATCCTGGTGTTCCTCACTGCATTCAACGAACTGACGGTGTCGGCGTTGCTCTGGTCATCGGGGGCCGAGACGCTGGGCGTCGTGGTGTTCTCGCTGGAACAAGGCGGCGAATCGACAGCGGCCGCTGCGCTTTCCATGTTGTCGATCGTTGTCACGGTGGGGTTGGCGCTCTCCACGCTCCTGTTCCATCGACGCTTGCCGCAAGGGGTGCTGCCATGGCGGGATTGAAGCTTGAGGGCGTGACGCGCCGCTTCGGCGCGCATCGCGCGGTGGATGGTGTTTCGCTCGACGTGAAGGACGGCGAGTTCATCGCGATCCTTGGACCTTCCGGCTGCGGCAAGACCACGCTGCTCAGGCTCGTCGCCGGCTTTGATCCGGTGGATGAGGGTGAAATCCGCATCGGCGATTCGCTCGTTTCGGGCGGCGGTCGACATCTGCCGCCGGAGGAGCGGCGCGTGGGCATCGTGTTCCAGTCCTACGCGCTCTGGCCGCACATGAGCGTGCGCGAGAATGTCGAGTACGCGCTCAAGGTCCAGCGTATCTCCCGGGTCGTGCGCGAAAAGCGCGTGGCCACGGCGCTCGCGACCGTCGGCCTGACGGAGCTTGCGGGGCGCAAGCCTGCCCTGCTGTCGGGCGGCCAGCGGCAACGGGTGGCGCTGGCGCGCTGTCTCGCCATGGAGCCGGCACTGGTGCTTCTGGATGAGCCACTTGCCAATCTCGATGTGCATCTAAGGGCGTCGATGGAGGAAGAGTTCGCGGACTTCCACAAGCGCACCGGCACGACGATGTTCTACATCACCCACGATCAGGCCGAGGCGATGGCGCTTGCGGACCGCATCGCGGTGATGGACAAGGGCCGGCTGCTGCAGGTGGCCGAGCCTGCGACGCTTTTCCGTCAGCCGGCGGATGCGACGGTCGCCCGCT
>JBOFUS010000680.1:0-3765 GCA_051652685.1 Beijerinckiaceae bacterium | reverse complement strand
CCGCCATCGACCTTCGGACCCACGGTGACATAGACGGCCGCCTTGTCGCCGGTGGCGTTTGGCGCGACGACATGTTCTGCGCCGATCCGCGTAAGATAGTCCGTCACATAGGCGACCAGCGCGAGGTTCGACTTGCTGCTTTCCGTGTCAAACCCAACCAGCCCTTCGAGCAGTTCGAGCGTCGCGGGCGTCGGGCTCGCGCCGGGGGAAGGGACGTTCATCTGGCCTCAGTTCAGGACGCGGCGCTGGCCGGGAAGATGCAGCGAAAACGCAGGGATCTCGACAGAGAACGCTTCGCCGTTGTCAGCAATCATGTCGTAGCTGCCGACCATGAAGCCGTCCGGCGTGGTCAGCGGACATCCCGAAGCGTAACGGAAGCACTCGCCCGGCTCGATGATTGGCTCTTCGCCGACCACGCCCGGCCCGCGCACTTCCTCGCGATGGCCACGCCCGTCGGTGATGATCCAGTGCCGGCGTTTCAACTGTACGGCGCGGGAGCCGTGGTTCTCGATCTCGACCGTGTAGGCCCAGAAATACTGGTCGTCGCCAGGGGCGGAACGCTCCGCCAGATATTCCGGCTCGACGGATACGCTCACATCGCGGGTTACGGCCTTGTACATCGTCGAGCAATCCGTCCTTGCTGGAGCGGATGCGGTGTCGGGGTGCATTGGCGCGTCCCGACAGGCCTGCTATCTGCGTCCCGGTTGTACAGCGTGCTAGGCTTTGTGCGCAAAAGCGTCAATCCGGGTCAAGGTTTCCATCCGGTCGAAAGGGATCAGAGCCGATGCTGGACGGAGCTGCGCGGCGTATCGTCGATCCCGCGCTCGACATGGCCGCCCGCCGCCTGGTCTTGTTCGGCATCGGGGCCAACCAGATCACGCTTTTCGGGCTGGCGATGGGGCTTTGCTGCGCCGCTGCCATTTTCTGGCAGATGGATCTGGCAGCGCTCGCTTTCCTGTTCGTGGGACGCATCGCAGATGGGCTCGACGGAGCGGTGGCGCGGGCGACGCGGCCAACCGATTTCGGCGGCTATCTCGATATCGTCTGCGACTTTGTCTTCTACGGGGCTGTGCCTCTGGCGTTTGCACTGCGCGATCCGGACGCAAATGGAACCGCAGCTGCTGCCCTGCTTTTCGCCTTTTATGCCAACGGCGCGTCTTTCCTCGCCTACGCCGCCATCGCCGCGAAGCACAGCCTGCCGGATGGTCCGCGCGGGCCAAAGGCACTGTACTACGCCACGGGCCTGATGGAAGGGACGGAGACGATCCTCTTCTTTGCGGCGTTCATGCTGTTTCCCGGAGGGTTCGTGCCGCTGGCGCTGGTGTTTGCCGCGCTCTGCCTTGTGACCTGCGGCGCGCGGATCGCCGTGGCCTACCGGACATTCGGAGGTGGATGACGCCAGCCCCCTGCGCCTTGGTGCTTGGCGGCAGGGCCGGGCTGGCCTAGCGAAGAGGCTGGCGAGCAAGGTTGATGTGAACATGGCAACGGATCGGGCGGGACTGCTGGCACGGCAGGACATCAGGGCGCTTGTCGCGTCCGGCGTGGTCGCGGCGGATGCCCCGGTTCTGGACAACCAGTTCCAGCCGGCGAGCCTTGATCTGAGGCTTGGGAATGTTGCCTATCGGCTGCGGGCCAGTTTCCTTCCCGGCCGGGGCGTGCCGATTGCCAAGCGACTGGAAAGCATTGCCCTTCATGAGATTGATATCTCGAAGGGCGCAGTGCTGGAGCGCGGGTGCGTCTATCTCGTGCCGCTCCAGGAGAGGCTTGCGCTGCCCGCCGGGATTGCCTGCTCCACCAACCCCAAGAGCAGCACCGGCCGACTCGATGTTTTCAGCCGCGTCATCTCCGACGCTGAAAGCGCCTTTGACCGGGTGCCGGCTGGGTATACCGGGCAACTTTATGCCGAAATTTCGCCGCGCACCTTCAGCGTCGTGGTGCGGGCGGGGTCAAGGCTCAACCAGGCCCGCTTCCGGCATGGCGATGCCCTCATCAGCGATGCTGATCTGACCGCGCTTCATGCCGTGGAACGTCTCGTGGACAGCGATCTCAACATCGGCGACGGGTTGCGCCTCTCGGTGGATCTGCTGGGCGAGGGCTCCGAGGGCGTGATTGGCTATCGGGCGCAGCGCCATACCGACGTGATCGACGTCGATCAGGTCGACCGTTACCGCATCCATGACTTCTGGGAGCCGATTGAACTCCGGGGCAGGGGCGAACTGATCCTCGATCCAGGCCAGTTCTATATCCTTGCTTCGCGCGAGCGGGTGCATATTCCGCCGTCGGTCGCGGCCGAGATGGTGCCGTTTGATCCCGTGGTGGGCGATTTCCGTGTCCACTATGCCGGCTTCTTCGATCCTGGCTTCGGCAGTGCGGCTGCTGGCGGCCAGCCGGCGCGGGCAGTGCTGGAAGTGCGTTCCTTTGAGGTGCCTTTCACGCTCGAGCATGGCCAGACCATTGGTCGGCTGGTGTTCGAGCGGCTGGCATCCGCGCCGGAGCAGCTCTACGGCGGTGGCCTGAGCTCCAACTACCAATCACAAGGGTTGCGGCTGAGCAAGCATTTCAGGCAAGCCTGACAGCATTGATAAATTTTAATGAAGTGAATTTCTTAACCATTCAGGCGACATCTGGTTCGTGACGTGCGTGTCGACGGTGAAATTAACGATGCTGCAAGACGTCGATACCTAATCTGCACTCGGTTCTGAGCAGTCAGGCAATGGCTGACGGGTAACCACCAGTGGAGCTAAGGAGCAAAACCATGAAGTCTGTTTTCTCGCGTTTCGTCAAGGATGAGTCGGGTGCAACGGCCATCGAGTACGGCATTCTCGCCGCCATCATCGGCGTCGGCATCGTCACCGCTCTCAAGAGCGTCAAGACCGAGCTGAACGCGTCGCTGACCTCTGCCAAGACGGCCCTCGCGGACCGTTGATCAGCCGATCAAGTTGCCAGCCGGTCCAAAGCCGGCTGGCACCTTTCCTTGCTGTCCTGACATCAGCGCAAAGGCGCAAGGAATCGGTGGCCGCAGTCTTCACCAAAAGAGAAGGCGTTTCTCCGCGAAATCGGACTTCTCACGTTTCATTAAGAACAAGTCGGGCGTGACGGCCATAGGTCATGGCATCCTTGCCGCAACTCTCGGTACTGGAACCGTCACGGCACCCAAGAGCGTCAAGACCGGGCTCAATGCATCGTTTGATCCGGCCACGACCGCGCTCGCGGATCTCTGATCCGGGTGTGTTCTCGCAAGTCTTGTCAGCCAGCTTGCTGGATGACCGTTCCGGGGAGTGTGGCGATATGCGGATTGTCCTGACTAAACTGCGCACCCTTCTCGAAGATGAAAGTGGCGCCACCGCGATTGAATACGGAATACTGTGCGCATTGATCGGCGTGGGCATGTACCTCACGCTGGGCGGTGTCCGGACTGAACTGCGTGGTGTCTTCGCCAGCGCCGGCGATGCACTCAAGCCCTGAGGCCTGACCTATGTTCAATGCGTTCATGCTTGGCGTCGTTCTCCCGGGTCTTCTGGCCTACGCCTGCTTTTCAGATCTGTTTTCAATGACGCTTTCCAACCGTCTCTGCCTCACGGTCGTTGCGGCCTTCGGCGTTTTTGCTGCCGCAAGCGGCATGCCCCTGGCGGTCGTCGGCTGGCATCTGCTTGCAGGGCTGGTGGTGTTCGCTGTCGTCTTCGGGATGTTTGCAGCCGGCTGGATTGGCGGAGGCGACGCGAAATTTGTCGTCGGGATCGCCATGTGGATGGGGTTCGGGCAGAT
>JBOFUS010000679.1:0-1778 GCA_051652685.1 Beijerinckiaceae bacterium | reverse complement strand
GAATACTGCGCCTCGGCGCTCGTCGATCTCGCCTTCCACACAGCGGAGCCTGCCAGCGTGGGCGATATCGCGGCCTTCGAGGAGGCGACACTTGAACGCATCGGCTTGCCGGCTGAAATCGGCATGCGCCACCGCACGCCGCATTTCCAGCACATCTTCTCCGGCGATGGCTATGCGGCCGGCTACTACAGCTACCTCTGGTCGGAGGTGCTGGATGCCGATGCTTTCCGTGCCTTCAAGGAATCCGGCGATATCTTCCATTCGGAGACGGCGGAAAAGCTGAGGGAGAATATCTACGCCGCCGGCCACAGCCGCGACCCCGATGAGGCCTATGTCGCCTTCAGGGGGAGACTTCCCACCATCGATGCCTTGCTGGAGAAGCGAGGGCTTGCTGCCGCATAATGCTCACTAAATAGGCAATAAGCCTGATTTAACGGCAGATGTGCTGCCTGAAAAAAATGCAGGCCAATCTCGCCGCGTCTGTTCCCTGGCGCTTCACAGTGGCGGCGAGGGCGGCTTTCGTCGGCCCTCTGGCCAACCTGGACGATTTGGCACGCGCGCTGCTTGATTTGCCGCGCATGAAGTTGCAGGAAAGTTGCGCAGTCCCGCGCCATCGGTCATCGAATGAAAAAGATTGAAGCGATCATCAAGCCCTTCAAGCTCGACGAAGTGAAGGAAGCCCTTCAGGACGTGGGCGTCCAGGGCATCACCGTGATCGAGGCCAAAGGCTTTGGCCGCCAGAAGGGCCACACCGAGCTCTATCGCGGGGCCGAATACATCGTGGACTTTCTGCCCAAGGTGAAACTCGAGGTCATCGTGACCGACGGGCTCGTCGCCAAGGCTGTCGAAGCCATCAAGAACGCCGCGCAGACTGGCCGCATCGGCGACGGCAAGATCTTTGTTTCAGCCATCGAGCAGGCTATCCGCATCCGCACCGGCGAAACCGGCGCGGACGCTGTCTGACGGCCGCCAACCGCTCTCCCCATCCCGAAAATCGTCCAGACAAAAGAGGGTTCCATGACGACAGCCAAGGAAGTACTGAAAAGGATCAAGGACAACGACGTGAAATACGTCGATTTCCGCTTCACCGATCCACGCGGCAAGCTACAGCACGTGACGTTCGACATCGCCATCGTCGATGAGGAATGCCTCGATGAAGGTCTGATGTTCGACGGTTCGTCGATCGCCGGCTGGAAGGCCATCAACGAGTCCGACATGCTGCTGAAGCCCGATCTCAGCCAGACGCCGATGGACCCGTTCTTCGCGGCCTCCACCATGACCATCTTCTGCGACGTGCTCGACCCGATCTCGGGCCAGCCCTATGAGCGCGACCCGCGCTCCATCGCCAAGCGCGCCGAAGCCTATCTGCAGTCGACCGGCGTGGGCGACACCGCTTACTTCGGCCCCGAGGCCGAGTTCTTCGTGTTCGACGACGTCAAGTTCGCCGCCGACATGTACAACACCGGCTACAAGGTCGACTCCGTCGAACTGCCAACCAACGGCATGACCGACTACGAGGGCGGTAACCTTGGCCACCGCGTGCCGGTCAAGGGCGGCTATTTCCCGGTTCCGCCGAACGACAGCGCCCAGGACATGCGCGGCGAGATGCTGGCGGCCATGGCGTCTATGGGTGTCAAGGTCGAGAAGCATCACCATGAGGTGGCGTCTGCCCAGCACGAACTCGGAATGAAGTTCGACACGCTGGTGACGATGGCCGACCACATGCAGCTCTACAAGTACTGCATCCACAACGTGGCGCAGAGCTACGGCAAGTCGGC
>JBOFUS010000678.1:0-2517 GCA_051652685.1 Beijerinckiaceae bacterium | reverse complement strand
CACTCGCACGCGTGGCAGACGCCATGTTCGGCGATGTGCGCGACCGGGAAGAGCAGCAGGAACGGCCGGACATCGACTTCGATGCCACGATGACGATCTCCGATCTGGAGGTGTTCAAGTCGCGTGATTTCGAGAAGATGACGGCGCTGGAGATCACGGACGCCAAACGCGCCATCCAGAGGCTGATTTTGCCCGATGACCACGTGAAGTCGCGGCGCTTCCAGTCGATATCACACGGCGGACGCATCGACCCGCGCCGCACCTTGCGTGCCTCGCTCCGCGGCGGGGGAGGGATGATCGACCTGCGTCGCCGCGCGCCGCAGACCAAGCGACCGCCCATCGTAGCGATCTGCGATATCTCCGGCTCGATGGCGGATTACAGCCGCATCTTCCTGCATTTTCTGCATGCGCTGTCGAAATCCGGTCGGCCGGTTCACGCCTTCACTTTCGCCACACAACTGACGAATGTGACGCGGCTCCTCAAAAGCACGAAGGACCCCGAGATCGCGCTGCAGGAGTGCGGCCGCACGGTGAAAGACTGGGACGGCGGCACACGAATCTATGCCGCGCTCGAAACCTTCAACAAGCGCTGGGCGCGGCGCGTGCTGGGCGGCGGTGCGGTTGTGCTCTTTATCTCCGACGGGCTGGAGCGGCGCATGAACGACATCCTGCCGCGCGAGATGGCGCGGCTGAAGCGCTCCAGCCGCCGGCTGATCTGGCTCAACCCGCTGCTGCGCTACGATGCTTTCGAGGCCAAGGCAGAGGGCATCCGGGCGCTGCTGCCCCATGTGCATGAGTTCCGGCCGGTCCATTCGCTCAATGCCATGGAGGAGCTTTGCCAGGCGCTGTCAGTCGAGGGAAGTGCTGGCGCAGACCCGCGGAAGTGGCTCTGAAGCGAGAGCCGGCGCTTTGACGGCACTCCGGCTTGTGGTATTACTTTTCGATGACCAGCAAACAGCCGAATTCTGTCGAACGGCGTATGGAATACGTCGAGATCACGCAAGCCGAGGAAATGCCTGTGCTTGATGCTGCGGAGAAGGCCGAGCTTCTGGCAAGCCTTGAGGAAGCACGCGCTCAGTTAGCGCGGGGGGATGGTATCCTGTTTGAGTCGGGCGCTGATTTGGGCGACTGGATCTGCAGGCAGTTTGATGATGCGATAATGCGACATCACGGCAGCAAATCCTGAGATGTATTCCGTTTCTGTCGCGCCCAAGGCGCGTCGCGACATCGCCGAAATGGTCGACTGGCTCGCTGCACACAATCCGGCTGTGGCTTTGAGAGTCGCTCTGGAGCTTCAAACCATAGCCCGTGACGACCTTGGCTCGAATCCTAATCTATACGCATACTTCTGGCTCGCAGGGCCGCCCTATCGTGGCCGGCTTTTCCAGATTTCGCGCCACATGAAATACTGGATCGTCTACACTATGGACGAAGAACAACGCAGGGTAGACATCCTCCGGGTCTGGAACGCCTCCCGCAATCCTGCGCGGTTTGAAGCCTAGGAGAACATCCATGCCGACCGACACCACCGACATCCTCGTCACCGCCGAAGCCTGGGCCCGCGCAGGGCGGGGCGTTGCCGTGGCTACCGTCATCGAGACCTGGGGTTCCGCACCCCGGCCCGTCGGTTCACATCTCGTCATTGATGGTGAGGGGAACTTCCTTGGTTCCGTCTCCGGCGGCTGCGTCGAGGGCGCGGTCGTGAGCGAGGCGATCGACGTGATCGAGAGCGGTCAGGCCAAAACCCTGAGCTTCGGCGTGGCCGATGAGACAGCCTGGCGCGTGGGGCTCTCCTGCGGTGGCAGGATCAGCGTTTACGTGGAGCCACTCGCGTGAAGCTTGAACTTCTGGCAGCTCTGAACGTCGAGCGCGCGGCACGCCGCGCGGCTGTGCTTGTCACCGATACGGCAACGGGCGAAAGCGAACTGATCCGTGCTGCCGATCTCGCCCGGCTTCCGTTGGCAGGATCATCGAAGGGAGAAGCAGCGGCCACCGCGCTGCGTCTGGGCAAGAGCGGAACGGCTGTCGTCGAGGGTCGGCCGCTGTTCTTTGCCGTTCACGCGCCACCGGTCAGGCTTGTCTGCGTTGGTGCCGTGCACATCAGCCAGGCGATGGTTCCCATAGCGCGGACGTTGGGGCTCGACATGACAGTTGTCGACCCACGCACCGCCTTCGCCACGCCGGAGCGATTTCCCGACGTGGCACTGCATGCGGAGTGGCCGGATGAGGTGCTGCCCCGGCTCGCCATTGATCGCTACACGGCGTTTGCAGCGTTGACCCACGATCCGAAGATCGATGATCCGGCGCTTGCCCACGCACTGCGCGCGGATTGCTTCTATATCGGCGCGCTGGGTTCCAGAAAGACTCATGCCGCCCGGCTGGCGCGCCTGACTGCACTCGGTTTCGGGACCGAAACGACAGGCCGCATCCACGCACCCATCGGCCTTGATATCGGGGGGATCAGCCCGGCCGAAATTGCCTTGTCGATCCTCGGAGAGGTCGTGCAGGCGCTCAGAC
>JBOFUS010000677.1:0-1858 GCA_051652685.1 Beijerinckiaceae bacterium | reverse complement strand
GTGCTGGATGCGCTCGATCGACTGGAAGCCACTGGCTACACCGTCACGCAGGCCATCGCCGGCAAGGGCCGCGAGGGCAAATGGCGGGCGGATGGGCTTGTTTCCGCTGCCGGCAGCATGGTTTGCATCCTGTGTATCGCTGACGCCCAGCGCGCCGATGCCATTCTGGAGGCGGTTTTTCCGATCCTGAACCGGCGTCTGGGGCTGGTTACGGTTTCTGACTGCGCCGTCATCCGGCCGGAGCGATTTTGAGGGGGTCACTGTCACCTGCGGAACTTGACCCCCGCAGCCTGGCGTGAGACCGCACGGTTCAAATTCCCACACTCCATGGATTCCCCCCGCATGATCAACGCCCGCTTCGATGTCCTCGGCATCGGCAACGCCATTGTCGATGTCATTGCCACCTGCGAGGAGGATTTCCTGCACCGGGAGGCCATCCAGCGCGGCGGCATGACGCTGATCGATGAAGCACGCGCAGATCATCTCTACCGTGCGATCGGACCCGCCACTGTCACCTCCGGCGGCTCGGCCGGCAACACCATGGCCGGCGTTGCCTCTCTGGGCGGGCGGGGAAGCTACATCGGCAAGGTGCGAAACGACGAACTCGGTGGCCTTTTCCGCCATGACGTTTCGGCCATCGGCGTGGATTTCTCGACCGCCGCCGCGACCGACGGGCCGGCCACCGCCCGCAGCATCATTCTCGTGACGCCGGACGGTGAGCGCTCGATGAACACCTATCTCGGTGCCTGCCAGCAACTGACTGTCGCTGATGTTGATGCCGAGACCGTTATGGCGGCAAAAGTGACCTATCTCGAGGGCTATCTCTGGGATCCACCCGCCGCGAAGGATGCGTTCCGCAAGGCGTCCGAGATCGCCCACAAGGCCGGCCGCCAGGTGGCGCTGACGCTTTCCGACAGTTTCTGCGTTGATCGCTACCGGGCGGAGTTTCTCGAACTGATGCGGTCCGGCGTGGTCGATATCGTTTTTGCCAACGAGGCTGAACTCAAGGCTCTCTACACCACCTCCGACTTCGACTCGGCGGTGGCCGCGATCCGCCAGGATGCCGAACTCGCCATTGTCACCCGCTCGGCGCTTGGCGCCATGGCTGTGTCGCGCGCCGCCACGGTCTCCGCGCCTGCCTTCCCGGTGGAGCAGGTGGTGGATACGACCGGCGCGGGCGACCTTTTCGCCGCGGGCTATCTCTTCGGCCACACCAGCGGACGCATGGCGCAGGAGAGCCTGCGCCTTGGTGCACTGGCGGCAGCCGAGGTCATTTCCCATGTCGGCCCCCGGCCACTCAAACCACTTCGCCAGCTTGCCATCGACAACGGCCTCATCTGACGGCTTCGTTCTGCGACATCACGGGTTCTGACATCGCAGACCGCGCGGCCGGCATGCGCCAGCTCCGCGTCGGCGCGCGGGTACGCCCGATGGTCTCGTCCGCATAGCCATAATGCCTGGCCAGCGCGTCGAGCGCGATACGGGCCACGACCTTCGCGGAGCGCGCCGGCCAGCCGCGCTCGAACTCGATCATCTCCAGCCCCTTCTCGAAGCCGCAGAGATCAACCAGCAGTCCTGAAAGTTCCGGACCGACGGCCTCCAGCGCCGACGAGACCCGCCCGCGCGCCGACATCGCCGCCTCGGTTGGCGACAGTCCTCCCGGACCGGCGCTCCGGTCAGACGGCGCACCACGCGTCCAGTCCATCGTGACGCGGGGCGTCATACCCCCCCTGAGGATGTCAGCCGACAGTCGTTCCCCCGCCGCGAAGGCGGCCGCCCCGATCAGCGGGCGGCCTGATGCATCCTTGCGTCGATACAGCCAGCAAACCGGGCTTGCCTCGCCGCGTGTTTCCGCGCC
>JBOFUS010000676.1:0-1152 GCA_051652685.1 Beijerinckiaceae bacterium | reverse complement strand
TTCCATCTCGTCGGCCATGACCGGGGAGGCCGCGTGGCGCATCGCCTCGCGCTCAACCATCCGGACGCCGTGCGCACGCTGACCATGCTCGATATCGCGCCGACGCTGCACATGTACGGGAACGCGACGGACGCCTTCGCCCGCGCCTACTGGCACTGGTTCTTCCTGATCAAGGCCGCGCCGGTACCCGAAACCATGATCGGCGCGAACCCGGAGTTCTTCCTGCACCAGCACATGAGCCGGGGGCCGAAAGGCGTCGATCTCTTCCATCCGGTCGCCTTCGCCGAGTATCTGCGCTGTTTCGAGAACCCGGCGATGATCCACGCGGCATGCGAAGATTACCGGGCGTCCGCTACGCTCGACATGGCAGAGGATGCGGCTGATCTCGGCCTTAAACGCATCCACTGCCCGATGTTGGCGCTCTGGGGGCGCGATGGTGCTGTGGGGCGGAGCTTCGATGTGCTTGGCAGCTGGCGGGAATGGGCGGATGATGTGCGGGGCGAGGCGCTGCCGTCGGGCCACTATATTCCTGAGGAGTCGGCCGGGGAGTTGCTGTCCCAGCTGCAACCACACCTGGACCAAGCCTAGTGCGCATCCTTCTCCATCAGGAGAAGGTGTCATGCGAGGCATAACGGATGAGGGTCAGCCCCGTCCGCCACCGAATGTCGTTTGCGCCCGTACGGACTCCGGCTAAGGCCGATGCACTCAATCCGCCAAGGTTTCGATGTTCGGCATTCCTCTCAATGAACTCCTCCTCGTTGCCGTCGGCCTGCTGGCGGGCGGCGTCGCCACCGGCCTTCTCGCGGGGCTCTTCGGCGTGGGTGGGGGTGCGGTCATCGTGCCTGTGGTCTATTCGGTCTTCGGCCTGATGGGCGTGCCGGAAGAGCTGCGCATGCCGCTCTCGGTCGGCACTTCGCTGGCCGTCATCATCCCCACCTCGATCCAGTCTTTCCGCACGCACAAGGCCAAGGGCGCGGTGGACATGGAGGTGCTGAAGCTCTGGGCGATCCCGGTGGTGATCGGCGTGATCCTCGGCGCGTCCGTCGCGCGTTACGCACCGCCCGAGTTGTTCAAAATCGTCTTCATCTGTGTTGCCACGCTGACGGCGGCGAAGCTGTTCTTCGGCGGTGACCGCTGGAAGATCGCCGACAC
>JBOFUS010000675.1:0-3327 GCA_051652685.1 Beijerinckiaceae bacterium | reverse complement strand
CGCGAGGATGCCCGCGCGAACCGCTTCCGCGATGAAGGCGGCGGTGTAGATGACAAGGCCGAACAACAGCGCCAGAAACTCAGGCTGGATGGTGAAGCCACCCGTGATGTTGAAGCGCGAGGGCTGCGGATAGTCGAAGGTCATCGGCATGCCGGACATCAGGAACACCACCAGCGGCAAGCCGATGATCAGCCCCAGTGCTGTCAGACCCACAGGCGATTGCACGCCTGTCGTTTCCTGTTTCTTCATCGCATAGGAGCGGTAGAAGATTGCGCCGAGAATGCCGAGCCAGAAGGCCATGCCGGTGAGCCAGAAGGCATCGCCCGGCATCGGACCGGGCAGGAAGACACCCCGGTTGTTGAGAAAGCTGCCAAACGGCAATGGGGTGCTGTTGCGCACTTCCGGCAGCGACTTCACCACCGCATTGTACCAGAACAGCAATTGCAGCAGCAGCGGCAGGTTGCGGATGACCTCGACGTACCAGTAGGCGATCCTGCTCACGAGGTAGTTCTTGGACAGCCGTGCGATGCCGACAAAGAAGCCCAGAAACGTCGCAAGCACGATGCCTATCGACGCGACAAGCAGCGTGTTCAGCAGGCCGACCCAAAAGGCACGGCCATAGCTCGACGAAGCTTCCGAATAGAAGATGAGGGCCTGGCTGATGGGGAAGCCGGCGTTGTTGTCCCAGAAGCCGAGGCCCGACGCGATCTTGGCGCGACGCAGGTTCTCGACCGCGTTGGAATAGCCTGAATAGAGGACGAAGCCGACCAGCAGCAGCAGGAGGCCCTGAAAGACATATCCGCGAATCTTCGGATCATAGAAGGGAGAAACCTTGGGTTTCTCGACCATCGGCGCCGATTTGATGACATCCGTCATGCAGACTTCCCCTCCGCGAATCAGGCGATCCACGCCGAACATTCAAACGGGCACCGCTCCCCAACGGCGCGCCGGATAGAAGAAGGGCGCGGGAAGTCTCCTTCCCGCGCCCGGTGTTGAATCAGCGGATCGGAGGAGCGTACTGGAGGCCGCCCTTGGTCCAGAGATTGTTGAGGCCACGGCCAATCTTCAGCGGCGAGCCGGCGCCGACGGTGCGGTCAAAGCTCTCGCCGTAGTTGCCGATGTGCTTGATGATCTGTGCGCCCCAGGCGTTGGTGAGGCCGAGCGCCTCGCCGTGCTTGCCTTCGGTGCCGAGCAGGCGCTTCACGTCCGGGTTGGTCGACTTCATCTGCTCGTCAACATTGGCCTTGGTAACGCCAAGTTCTTCTGCCGTGACCATGGCGTAGTGAACCCACATCACGACGTCATGCCACTGGTCGTCGCCGTGGCGCACGGCTGGTCCAAGCGGCTCTTTCGAGATGATTTCGGGGAGAACCATATGGTCATCCGCCTTGGCGAGGCGCAGGCGCTCGGAGTAGAGGCCTGAGGCGTCCGTGGTGAAGGCGTCACAACGGCCGGCGTCATAGGCCTTGATCGTCTCGTCGTTGGTGGCGAACGTGACCGCTTTCAGCTCCATCTTGTTGGCGCGGAAGTAGTCAGCGAGGTTGAGCTCCGTCGTGGTGCCCTGCTGCACGCAGACCGAGGCACCCGACAGTTCCTTGGCGGACGCAACCTTCAGGGCCTTCTTCACCATGAAGCCCTGGCCGTCATAGTAATTCACGGCCGCGAAGTTCAGGCCGAGCGAGGTATCGCGCGACGAGGTCCATGTGGTGTTGCGGGCGAGCACGTCCACTTCACCTGACTGGAGCGCGGTGAAGCGGTCCTTGGCGGCGAGCGGCACAAACTTGACCTTGGTCGGGTCGTTGAACACGGCCGCCGCAATGGCGCGGCAGAATTCCACGTCGAGGCCGGTCCAGGAACCCTGAGCGTCCGGCTGGCCGAAGCCGGCGAGGCCGGTGTTCGAGCCGCAATTCAGCATGCCACGGGCCTTGACGGCGTCGAGGGTGGCAGCCCGCGTTTGTGCCAGCGCGGCGGAGGCCGACAGGCCAACCGCGATGCCTGCTGCGGCGGCGAGAATATTCTTCATCATCATCTTCCTCTCTGGATTCTCCGCCCTGTCATTCCGGCGGGGTTGGTCTTCTGTGTGAACTCAGCGGATAGGCGGGGCGTACTGGAGGCCGCCCTTGGTCCACAGGTTGTTGAGGCCGCGCGCAATCTTCAGCCGCGACCCCATGCCGACATTGCGCTCGAAGCTCTCGCCATAGTTGCCGAGCTGCTTGACGACGCGATAAGCCCAGTCGTTCGTCAGGCCGAGCGCCTCGCCATGCTTGCCCTCCACGCCCAGCAGACGGCGGATGTCGGGGTTGGTCGACTTCAGCTGCTCGTCGACATTGGCCTTGGTGACACCCAGTTCCTCCGCCGTGACCATGGCGTAATGGACCCATTTCACCACGTCGAGCCACTGGTCATCCCCGTGACGAACCGATGGTCCCAGCGGCTCCTTCGAGATGATCTCGGGGAGCACCATGTGGTCATCCGGGTTCGCAGTCCTCAGCCGTTCGGCGTAAAGGCCGGAGGCGTCGGTGGTAAAGGCGTCGCAGCGGCCACCCTCGTAGGCCTTGATCGTCTCGTCGTTGGTCGCGAAGGTCACGGCCTTCAGCTCCAGCCTGTTGGCGCGGAAGTAGTCCGCAAGGTTGAGCTCGGTCGTCGTGCCCTGCTGGACACAGACCGAAGCGCCCGCAAGTTCCTTGGCGGAGGCAATTTTCGCCGTCTTGCGGACCATGAAGCCCTGGCCGTCATAGTAGTTGACGCCCACGAAGTTAAGGCCGAGCGAGGTGTCGCGCGAGGATGTCCATGTCGTGTTACGCGACAGCACGTCGATTTCGCCGGACTGGAGCGCGGTGAAGCGATCCTTCGCCGCGAGCGACACAAACTTCACCTTTGTCGCATCGTTAAACAGTGCCGACGAGACCGCGCGGCAGAACTCCACGTCAAGTCCGGCCCAGTTGCCCTGGGCGTCCGGCAAGCCGAAGCCGGCAAGCCCGGTTCCGACGCCACAATTGAGTGTGCCGCGCGCTTTCACGGCCTCCAGCGTGGCCGGCCGCCCCTGTGCCTGAGCGGCGGTTGCGGCAAGACCGACAAGCCCTGCGGCGGCGAATCCCTTGAGGATCGTCCTGATCATCTTCTGATACTCTCCCATGCGCGGCGTGGGCTCTCCCGTCCCATTCGCCGCTTCCCCTGATACCATTCAGTCAGCTTCATCCATGAACCTGATTGATCGACGGCATTGATGACGCGCATCACAATCCACCGGAAGGCGGATGGTCAAGCGGAATATGAAGTTTTTGCGGCAAAAGCCGGTTGCATGGTGTTTTGCAGGCCGCGTATCAC
>JBOFUS010000674.1:0-18925 GCA_051652685.1 Beijerinckiaceae bacterium | reverse complement strand
TGAGGTCTGTCACAGGCGGGTCGGTGACGCGGCCTTCGGGCGCAGGAAATGGCGTCACCTTCCGCTTGCTGCCGGGCCTGGGACCGCGCTTGCGGTTCAGTCCGTCAACGCCTGACTTTCGCCAGCTGCCATGCCAGTCATAAAGCAATTTGCGATTGATCCCCAGCTCCCGCGCAAGCGATGCCATCACCGCACCGGCTTCAATGCGCTCGATCACCTCAAGCTTGAAGGGTGTCGAAAAAATTCTGACTGTCTTGCTCTGCAGCATGATGGCTCCTGTTCGGAACCATGTCACTGAATTCAATCTGTCTCAATTTGGGGGTGCAGTCCACATCCGTATGGCAAACGCCGGATGCGCGAACGCGGACAAGGATCTTTCCGGCCGGCACTGCCGGGACATCGACCTCCTCCACCGAAAGAGGCGCGGCGAAGCGATGCGCCACTGCAGCGCGCATGGTTTTCGGAAGCATGGCGTATCCTTGCTCGTAACGGCGTTCGAAATGGCGCGACGGGTTACTTTATCGGGCAGGTCGAGATGCCGAGCACGCTGTAGACGGGGCAGTTGCCAAGAGCCCCGGTGACGATCGGGACGACGCCGAACCAGCCAACCCAGTTCCAGCCGGTTCCGGGGAAGATGTATCCGAGCGCAAAGGCGACAAGCGCCGCGCCGGCGATAATCCGCGCTGTCCTGTCAAGCGCGCCTTCATTGATCGTCATGGAGCACCTCTGTTGAAGATGCGGACATATTGCCCAGACGACCCCGCGCTGCATTGACCGCAGTCAATCCAGCCAGCTCCCGACGCTTCAGAATGATGGCAAGACAAAGGAGAATCATCGTGACCACGGCAGCGACGCTTAAAAAGATCACTCTCAGTCTTGCCCGAACCAAGCAGTTCCCTAACGGCTCCATCCGGCATGGCTATGAGCTCGTCGCGCCGCTCGACCGGATCGGGAAAATCAATCCCGATGCGTGGAAAGCGCATCGCTCGGCCTGCACCGTTCGGCGCTTCTGGGGCGATGAGCCGATAGAAAAGGGCTTCCTTGTGCATCGCCCTGGCGGCGTCAAAGGTGCCACCTGGGGTTTCGAATACGACGCATCCACCCATGATGACGACGAAGCCGGGTACCGGTTCGGCGAACATGCGTTTGAGGTTGGAGAGTATGTCTCGATCCGCGATCAGGATGGCGAGATGCTGACCTTCAAGGTCGTGGAGATCTCCGCACCATGAAGCCGGGACTTGCACTCGCCACATGCGCAGCTGCGGTTGTCCTGTTGATCGGGGCATTCCACGCCGGGGCCTTTGCAGACGCCACTAGCGGTCGAATCTTTGTTCAGGCCAACTGCAGCCGCTGCCACAACGTCGGAAACGGCATCAGCCCCCTGGCGAAAGTGCCGAACTTTGCGACACTCTCGCGGCGGTATCGCCCTTCCGATCTTGAAGAAGCCTTCGCGGAAGGCATCGTTACGGGCCACCCCGGCATGCCGGAGTTCACGCTGACGCCTCGCCAGATCGACGACCTTGTCGCCTATCTGCGCAGACTGCGCGCCCGTTGAGCGCGATCAATACAACCGCTGCCGAGATGGCGAGTATGGGTGCCGAAAGAGATGGAGAAGCATCATGAAGCCTGAAGGATGGACTCAATGGCATGACCAATACTGGGTCTGGCACATGGCTGGGCATGTCGCCTGGTATCTGTTTCTGACCTTCGCAGTCGTTCTGCTGGCTGTCGTCGTCATGCGCTGGCTCAAACATGATCGAGGCGGAGAACGCGCCATGGATCTTCTGAAGGAGCGCTATGCGCGGGGCGAGATCGCAAAAGATGATTTCGACAGGATGCGCAAGGATCTTTTGGCCTGATCTTGAATCAATACAGATTTTACTTTCGACGGTCGATGGGAGTCGGCCGCCTTTTGCTTTTCGAGGACCCCGGGATTGCGCCGCGTCAATGCAGTTTTCACCTGATGATCCACCCTGCCAACCAGCGGTGCGGCCCATTCTGGGAACCGCTGGCGAAGCGCCGCCAGGCGCATTTCAGCAAAGAGGTGAAACCATGAACATGAGATCTCTTCTGCCGTCTCTTTGGCATTCGAACAACAATCACCCGGACGCCTTGCAGGCGCTCCGTCAGGAAATTGATCGCACCTTCGACAGTTTCGCGCGCGGTCTTCCATCCGTCAGTTGGCCGGCAGACGCCGTGGTGCCAAAGGTCAACGTGACGCAGAATGAAAAGATGGTGTCGATCACGGCGGAACTGCCTGGGGTCGATCTGAAGGAAGTCGAGCTTCTGGTCGACGACGACCTGCTGACGATCAAGGGCGAGAAGAAGGCTGAGAAGGAAGAGAAGGACGCGGAGCGCCATGTCTTCGAATGCAGTTACGGCGCATTCACGCGGACTATCCAGCTGCCCTTCGATGTCGACGCGAATACTGTCAATGCGGCTTTCAAGAACGGCATTCTGACAGTGACAATTCCTGTTCCGGCGAATGTCCAGCCAAGGGCCCGCAAGGTCGAGATCAAGGCTGCCGCCTGATCGCTGCAACCAGAACAATGTGCCGAGAAGCGGGCTGGGGGACCACAAGCAGGAGAGAGAGATGAGTGATCGCAACTTGCATCAGGCCGTCCTTGACGAGCTCGAATGGGACCCCGCCGTAAACGCGGCGCATATCGGCGTCATCGCCGAGAATGGAGTCGTTACGCTGACGGGGCATGTCGGCAGCTATGCCGAGAAGATTGCGGCGGAGGCGGCGGTCAAGCGCGTGACCGGCGTGCGCGGCGTCGCGCAGGAAATTGAAGTGCGCTACCCTATGGAGAGGAAGACAGCGGATGACCAGATCGCGCGGCGCGCTCTCGATATCCTTTCCTGGAGTACGACGATCCCGTCAGAAAAGATCCAGGTGAAGGTCCAGGATGGGTTCGTGACGCTCAGCGGCGACGCCAACTGGTGGTATCAGAAGCTCGACGCCGAGAACGCGGTGCGGAAGCTCTCGGGCGTGAAGGGCATCACAAACAACATCACGGTCAAGCCGCGCGTGGCGGCCATGGACGTCAAGCAGCGGATCGAGACGGCGTTGAAGCGGAACGCCGAGGTTGAGGCTGATTCTATCCAGGTCTCGGTTTCGGGTGGCACAGTGACGCTCGATGGCAAAGTGAAGGCCTGGTACGAACGCGATCTTGCGGAACAGACAGCATGGTCTGCTCCGGGCGTCTCGGTTGTCAATGACAGGATCGCAGTCGGCCGCTGACGGGCGCCAAAAAGTAGAGGGCCGGGAAAGCATCCCGGCCCTTTTCTGTTAGGGTTTGGTGCCTGCGAAACCCGTCAGCTTGATCGGGGGAATGGGCTATTCGCCCTGCCCGCCTGCCGCCATCGCCTGAAGCACATCGAGTTTCTTGAAAAGAACGATGTTTGTTCCCTGAAGCTCGATCAGGCCCTTTACTCGGAATTGCGTGAACGTCCGACTGATCGTCTCGATTGTCAGCCCGAGATAATCGGCGATGTCGATCCGCTTCATCGGCAGGATGACGCTCAGCCTGCTGAGGCC
The DNA here is from genome assembly GCA_051652685.1 of Beijerinckiaceae bacterium. GTDB lineage: Bacteria > Pseudomonadota > Alphaproteobacteria > Rhizobiales > Beijerinckiaceae > JADCCX01. Next base: position 15,384 of record JBOFUS010000674.1, on the reverse strand, counting down.
CCGGCGCTCGTTGCGATGCGAAAGCGCAACCAGGAAGCTCGCGAGCCGCTCGCAAGCGCTGAGCTTAGAGATGACGACCACATGCTGGTAGGCCTCATCGAGCTGATTGGCCACCGCTACGGCCGCCTTGCGGCCAAGATCGGGATTCTCTTTCGCAGCGCGCTTGAAGACGCTTGCCGGGATCAATTCAAGCCTCGTAGTCTGAACCGCATGAGCGTCCGACGGAGCGAAGTCGCCGCCAAGACCGATAATGTCTCCAGGATAAGCGAAGCCGAGCACGATCCGGCGTCCGTCGAGCAAAACGCGCGAGAAACAGATCGCTCCGGAAAGCACGCTGCAGATATGCGTGCGTGCATCCCCCTCGCACCAGAGCGCCTCGTCGGCACTGAGCTTGCGATGCCCATTCGAGCGCGCCTGCGATTCATCGATGGCGCGGATGGCTGACAGTTCTATGGAATTACGGGCTCTCTGAGCTTGGACGATCTGTTGCATCGCTGCATCTCCCTTGTTGATCCATGTCAACAAGGACAGATGACCACCTCCACGGCATACCCGTTCCGGAGTTCTGAAAAACTGGGTGCAAATCGTGTAACAACGTGCAACAGGGAATGTACGTAAGCGGGTTGACCTATGCCTGAAACGATCCCCCAGATTCTCATCGTCGATGACGATCCAGGCGTTCGCGACCTCCTGCGCGAAAGCCTGGAGCCGGAAGGTTTTCAGATCGCCGAGGCGGCCAATGGGAAAGACATGCTCGCCATCCTTCGAAGTGAGAGGGTCGATCTCATCACTCTGGATCTGATGCTGAACGGCGAAAACGGCTTGGCAATTGCTAGGAAAGTGCTTGAAGAGTTCGATACGCCCATCGTCATGATCACCGGCCGGAGCGATACGATTGACCGGGTCGTCGGCCTTGAACTTGGCGCTGATGACTACATCGCCAAGCCGTTCCATCCTCGCGAAGTCGTAGCGCGCATTCGCGCGGTCCTCAGGCGACATGTCCCCAAACAAACAATTGCGCAACTCCCCACCGGAGAGTTCCTTGCTTTCGACGGCATGAGCTTGGATATCGGTCGTCGCGAAATGTACAATCGTTCAGGTGGTGCGATCGAACTCACAACCGCCGAGTTTAATCTGTTGGAGGTTTTCGCCAGACGGCCACAGCGTGTACTTTCCCGGGATGCCTTGATGGACCTTCTGAAGGGCCATGAATGGACGCCGATCGACCGCTCGCTTGATGCGCTGATCTCCCGCTTGCGCAGGAAACTCGGCGATGATTCAGACAAGCCGGCCCTCATCAAGACTGTGCGAGGCGTCGGCTACAGCTTTGCGCCCACCGTTACCTCGGCCTGATCTTTACGCGGACAGCGTTTCCATGAAAGCCTTTGCCAGTTGATCGAGGCTGTAGGGTTTCCGCAGAATTCTAGGCGCATGAAGGTCTGCGCCCGTCAGCCCTGACGCGAAACCGGTCGTTAGCAGGCATTTGAGCTCGGGCCTGTTCTTCGAGATCCACTGCGCGAGATCATAGCCCGACATGCCTCCCGCCATCATGATGTCGCTGAAGACGAGCAAGATATCGTTCCGTCCTTCCAGAACGCCGACCGCATCAGCGCCGTTCGCGCATTCAACCACGCGATAGCCGAGCTTCAGCAGCCGGGTGACGGTGACCTCGCGCACATCGGGATTGTCCTCAACGACAAGCACGAGCTGCCCCTCGCCTCTTTGCGCCAACTCTGCGGTGTTTAGCGCCGCAGAGGCCAAAGGCTGGTCAATCCGCGGAAGATAAATGTTGACCGTCGTACCCTTGCCAACTTCGCTGTAGATCGTGACCGTGCCGTTGGACTGGCGGGCGAAACCGTAGATCGTAGACAAGCCAAGCCCCGTGCCGCGGCCGTGCTCCTTGGTCGTGAAGAACGGCTCGATGGCGGACTTCAGGACTTCGGGCGGCATACCCATGCCGTTGTCGGAGACCGATATCCGCACATAGGGGCCCGGCTTCAGCGGCTCATCGTGGCGCGACGCCATGAGCGTATCGTCGATGATGACATTCTCGCTCTCAAGCACAAGACGACCGCCATTCGGCATGGCGTCGCGGGCGTTGATCGCGAGATTGAGGATCGCATTCTCGACCTCGCTCTGATCAACCATCACCTGTCCGAGATCGGGCGCAAGCGACGCGGTAATCCGGATCGCCTCGCCCAGAGTGCGGCGAAGCATGTCGATCAGGTGCGTAATCTGTTCGTTCACGTTGATAATACGCGGTTCAAGCTGGCGGCGCCGCGCGAAGGTCAGCAGCCGCTCTGTCAACCGCGCGCCCATGGCGACCGCCTCTGTCGCACGCTGGTGGAGCCTCTTCCCACGAGGGTCGGTCAACCCATCGCCAAGTAACTCCAGATTGCCCCCGATAATCGTCAGCAGATTGTTGAAGTCATGCGCGATCCCGCCAGTAAGCTGGCTGTATGCCTCCATGCGCTGGATGTGCAGAAGCTGCGCGTTCAGGACCTCACGGCGCTTGATCTCGTCAAGAAGCGCAGCAGTGCGTTCGTTGACCTGACGCTCCAGCTCTGTCGCAGCCTCCTTGAAGGACGTCACATCTTCCAGTATCCCAAACCGGACATGACCATCCTCCGTCTCGTGAGAAGTAATCGCGACTTGGAGCCATCGCGTTGCGCCATCCAGATGCAGCATCCGGAAATTGGCATTCAATGGAAGCTTCTCGGATTGTGCGGCAGCGACATGATCGACAAGTTCGGGCAGGTCGTCAGGGTGCACGCGACCGAGAACTTCCGAAATGGGTGCAGATACCGCACCTGGGAATCCGCACATGGCGGCGGCCTGCCCGTGGAAGCGGACTTCTTCTCGCTCAAGAAAACTCTCGATAGCTCCAAGGCCTGATGCATCAAGCGCCAGGCGAAACCGTTCAGCCGCTGTTCGCCAAGCTTGTTCAATCCTTACGCGCTGACTTATGTCCCGAAGAACGACCGTCAGTGCAAAGCGCCCATTGATCTGAGTTTTGCTGATCGCCGCGTCGGCAGGAAACTCCTCACCATTCTTGCGGCGACCAAAAATGCTGCTTCGTTCGCCCATATGACGCGCAGCGGGAGAGCCTTCGGCGAAGCCTTCGACATGTTTCCTGTGATGGTCCCAGAAACGCTCTGGAAGCAAAACTTCGAGCTTCTGTCCAAGGATCTCCCTCTGTTCGTAGCCAAAAGTGCGACTGGCACCTTCGTTGAAGAGCACGATCCGTTGCGCCTCGTCGATACAGACGATTGAGTCTGCGGCAAGCGCAACGATCTGCTCGTATCGCAAGGCGTCGCCGCGATGTTGGCTGCCCGTAGATGCGATGTCGTTCATTCCGCCAGAACCTCCCCCAATTCCGGATTTTATAGCCACCTCGACGCGTTGGCTAATGGGAAAACAGGATCGGCAACTCCACCATAGCCAGAATGTCGCGGGTAACGCCGCCGAGAATCCACTCGCGGGTACGGGAATGGCCATAACCGCCGAGCACGATCAAGTCCGCACCAAAGTAACGGCTTTCATCGCGGATAGTCCGCGCGACGCTGCGTGTCGCAAAGGCAACGGATTTCACCTCAACCTTTACATCATGGCGTGCCAGATGGCGGGCGATGTCGGCACCGGGATCATCGCCTTCCGGCAGTTTCCCCTGCTCGTCGACAACGAGGACCTGCACCGCTTCCGCTGCCTCAAGGATCGGCATGGCGTCATGCACTGCCCGCGCAGCCTCAGTGGTCGCGCGCCAGCCTATAAGTACCCGCTTTGGCAGTCGCGGCGGCGAGAAGACTTCCGGCACGACCACGACAGGCCGGCCCGCGCCGAACAGCGCGCCCTCGAAGATATGCCTTTCCATATCCGTGCCGCCGCCCTTCGAGAGGCCCACGACCACAAGATCTGAATAGCGGGCATGCAGCGCCATCACGCCGCCCGCTTCGCCGCCCATGACATTGATCCTGCGGAATTCGCTCGCGAACAGTGACTTCTCGATGCGCGCTGCGATGAGTTTCTCCAGCGCGGACGCCTCTGCGTCTGCCTTCTCCTGCAGCGCGAGCCAGGCGGAGGGAAGCGCCTCGGCGTAGCCCGTCATGGGATAGGCCGCCAGCATTCCCAGCATGATGCCGGTGACATTCCCATCGCTGGAAGTCGCCAGTGTCTGGGCATAGCGCAAAGCCCCAAGCGAAGCCTCGCTGTCGTCCTGAAGCACAACGATATCCTGGTAGAGCGGATTGGGACGGCGCGCCGCCATTGTCCGGCCAGACCGGCGCGCGCCGCTACCGCGCGGCGACCGAGATGGGGATGAGGTGGCTAAGGACATGGCTTTCGATCTCCTTGATCGGACTCTTTGTCAGGTCTGCGTGAATTTCGTGGCTGAGCTTGCACTGCAGCGCCGACGACATGCCGGCGCGCAACTCGCCGAGCGCACGGGGCGGAGCGGCGATGATCAGGTTCTCGAAGCACGCCAGCTGCGCCGGTTGATCAAGCCAAGCGAGCACCTCTTCCAGAAACTGCGTTTCCGCGAGGCGTTCCCGCTTCTCGTGAGAGCCAACGCCATGGTGTGCATCACCCCGTGCATTGGCGATACCCGTGTCGGGCGGCGAGCCGAAATGGCGGCGACGGTCATCCCGCTTGAAGTTGCCGGCCGGGACTGGCGTAAGCCGCGCGTGGTGGGCGTCCGTCTCGCCCGTGTTGGCATAGACGATCGCCGCTCCGGCATCGGCAACAAGGACCCAGGTCTTGGGCGCTTTCATGCCGCGCCTCCATTCGACCCGGCAGCTTGACCGTTAGGCTGCGTCAGTTTCGATATCCGCTCGACGTTGCGCCGTCCAATCTCCAGGAGCTGCGTGAACTCATCGGTGTAGTCCTTTGTACATTTCGCGACGAAACGCCTCTGGGTATCCGCCGCCTGGTCAACGTCGTGGCAATGGCTGAGCTCCCCAAAGAGCTCGGCCTGCGCGTTGGCGCGCCGGCTGACAAAGGTCATCCACTCGGCCATCGCTTCGGATGTGAGTTCGGCAAATTTCTGTGGGCTCGCCATGGCCGAAGCGAGCGTCGATTGCGTCGACTGCGTCAAGGCTGCCAAGCCGAATGCCTCCGTGCCGATTGGTCCGGTCTGCTGCTTCTGAGCCATGGTGCTTCTCCTCTATGAACTTGTTTCAAGGTTCAGCATGCATGGTTCCCGGCGCTCCGGATTGAGACTCGTCAATCCTGAAACAAGCCGAAGCGGTCAGATGGCGCGACCCTTCGAAGGAGTGCGCCATGATGGCTGCCAGCAGAACAAGCGCCGGAACACCGTCGATCCCACTGAGGAACAAGGTCGATGCGCCTGCAATCGCGCCGGCCGAGCCGCGATCGTCGCATGCGCCCGAAGACCCCATCGACCGGATGATCCATGCGGCGGTGGGGGAATTTCATGGCGGCTTTTCGCCCATGGGGCTGGCCGAGGCCTGGTTTGACTGGGCGGTCCATCTGGCGATGTCGCCGGGACGACAGTTCGAGATCGGCGCGGAGACCTTCGCTGATCTGACGGAACTCTGGTCCCGCGCGGCTGGCGCAGCGATGAATCAGGGCCATTGCGCACCCTGCGCGCTTTCGCTTCCTCAGGATAAGCGGTTCCGGAGCGAAGCCTGGCAAGGCTGGCCCTTCGCGCTCTATGCGGAAGGCCATCTGGCCGCTGAGCGCGCCTGGATGCGCCTGACCGAAAACGTGCATGGCGCGACGCGGCATCATCTCCAGATGCTGCGTTTTGTCGGGCGGCAGACGCTCGACCTGGTGTCGCCTTCGAATTCTCCACTTAGCAATCCGGATGTGCTGAAGGCGACGATAGCCAACGGCGGGCTCAATCTGACGCGGGGGGCCAAGTTCGCGCAGGACGACCTTATCCGCAGATGGCGGCATGAACGGCCGGAGGCGGCTGAAGTCTACGCGCCCGGCCACACGGTCGCGATCACGCCGGGCAAGGTCGTCCACCGCACGCATCTGGCCGAAATCATCCAGTATGCACCAACCACCGCCAAGACGCACCGCGAGCCGATCGTCATCGTGCCAGCCTGGATCATGAGATACTACATCCTCGATCTTTCGCCCGAGAATTCACTGGTCAAACATCTGGTCGACGAAGGCTTCACGGTCTTCATCATTTCATGGCGCAATCCGGGCATCGAGGATCGTCGGCTTGGCATGGACGACTACCGCACGGATGGTGTGCTCCCCGCCATCGAGGCGGCGCGCGCCATCACCGGCTCGGACAGCGTTCATGCCGTTGGCTACTGCATTGGCGGGACGCTGCTCGCCATGACTGCCGCTGATCTCGCACGCGAAAACAAGCCGGCGCTCAAGACCATTTCGCTCCTCGCGGCTCAGACGGACTTCAAGGAGGCCGGCGAACTCGCCCTCTTCATCGACGAGAGCCAGCTTGCGGTGCTCGACGACATGATGGCCGAGCGCGGCGTTCTGGAAGCCTCGCAGATGGCGGGAACGTTCCATCTGCTAAGATCCAACGACCTGATCTGGTCGCGGATGATTCGTCGCTACCTGATGGGCGAGCCCGAGACGATGACCGACATCGCGGCTTGGTCGAGCGACGCCACGCGGATGCCGGCCCGCATGCACAGCGAGTATCTGCGCTGGTTCTATCTCGAGAATGATCTCGCTGAAGGGCGGCTGATGATCGAAGGGAAACCGGTCAGCCTTGAAGACCTGCGCCAGCCGATCTTTGTGGTGGGCACCGAGTGGGACTACGTTGCGCCCTGGCGATCCGTCTTCAAGATCCACCAGCTTGCAGGGTCGGACATCACCTTCGTCCTCACCAATGGAGGGCACAACCAGGGCGTCGTCAGCCCGCCCACCCGAAAAGACCGGCACTACAGGCTGCTGACAACGCGCGCTGCCGATCCGCGGCCGGACCCGGACAGTTGGGCCCAGACTGCGGACGTGAATCCGGGCTCGTGGTGGCCAGCCTGGTTCGCATGGCTTTCGGCCCATGCAGGGCCCTATGAAGCTCCGCCGTCTTTGGGACGCGAGGAAACAAAGTTCGCCGTGCGGGCCGATGCGCCTGGAACCTACGTCCATGGGTGACGTCGTCGCCTTGAAATCAACAGTCCCGCCCGCGATCACCGCGAAACAGGAGACAGCCGTGCTCGCCTCCACCGGATTGTCCGAGATGGAAGCCCGCCGACAGCTAGACAGCCTTGGTCCCAACGAGATACCCGGCGGAAAGGTCTCCTCCGGTCTGATCGCGATCCTGCTCAATACGCTCCGCGAGCCCATGTTTTTGCTGCTGCTCGCGGCCGCGGTTATCTATGCATTCGTCGGAAGCGCCGGCGAAGCTGCGATCATCGGCATTTTCGCATTGATCACGATTGGCCTTGTCATCTTCCAGCGGCGACGGGGAGACAAGGCGCTTGCGGCGCTCGCCAATCTGGCTGCGCCGATGGCGCGCGTCATTCGCGACAGCACGACCCGATTAATCCCGGCAACAGAGGTCGTGCCGGGAGACTGGCTTTCCTTGTCGGAGGGCGAACGGGTGAGCGCCGACGCCATCCTCAGGATTTCGGACGGGCTTGTCGCGGACGAGTCGATCGTGACCGGGGAATCTGTCCCCGTCCGGAAAGCGCCAGCAACGGTTGATGCGAACCGTGCGACGCTGCTTGCCGGCTCGTTCATTGTCAGCGGCCACGGCCTCGCGGAAGTGACGGCGACGGGCGCAAAAAGCCATATCGGGGGGATTGGCGCGTCGCTCGCCTCCATCGCAAAGGATGACACGGTCACGCAGCGTCGGATAGCGGGCCTCGTCCGGATCTTCGGCGTGCTGGCGATCGTGTTGAGCGGTCTCCTCGTCGCCCTGCAGGTCGCCTCCGGCACCGATTGGACGGCGGCGGCGCTCTCCGGCATCGCGCTTGCCATGGCCTTGCTGCCCGAGGAATTCCCGGTCGTGCTCGTCATCTTCCTCACGCTTGGCGCGATGCGCATGTCGCGCATCCATGTGCTCGTCCGCCGCTCGGCCGCCATCGAAACGCTCGGTGCAACGACCGTTCTCTGCGTCGACAAGACCGGCACTTTGACCGAAAACCGGATGTCGCTCGCCGGCGTGCATGCACAGGGACAAACCGCGACGGAGAACCTCCCGCGGCACCCCGTTTTGGCCATTGCCCGGCAAGCCACCAATGCGCATTCGGCAGACCCGATCGATCGGGCGATTTCCTCAAGCGCTAGCGATGTTCCTGCGGTCTTCGAAACCGTCAGCTTCACCCCGTTCTCGGCGAAGAAACCGGCGACTGTCGGCGTGCTGAAGGATACGCAGTCGCGGTTCAAAGTCGCGATGAAGGGTGCTCCTGAATTCGTCCTTGAGTGCTGCGCGCTTTCACCACAAGACCACAGGGCTTTGACTGCGGAACTCTCCGCGCTTGCGGCCAACGGCTGGCGCGTACTGGCCGTAGCGGAATCCGACCCACTGAACACAAGGCCCGACGACGCCTTTCAGGTTCCGCTGCGCTTCTGCGGCTTCCTGCTCTTCGAGGATCCGCTGAGGCCGAGCGTGCGCGGCGCTGTCGCCGAAGCGACGCGCGCCGGCGTCAAGGTTGTCATGATCACCGGCGATTATCCCGCAACGGCGCAGGCGATCGCCGCGCAGGCCGGAATCGATGGCGTCAGTTCCGTGATCACCGGCGACGATCTCAACGGCTGGAGCGACGATGAGTTGAAGCGCCACCTGCCCGCCGCCCGCGTCTTCGCGCGCGTCCGTCCTGAGCAGAAGCTCCGCATCGTGCAAGCCTATGCCGCTCTTGGCGATATCGTCGCCATGACAGGCGACGGCGTGAATGACGCGCCGGCGTTGAAGGCGGCCCATATCGGCATCGCCATCGGGCCACGCGGGACGGATGTGGCCCGCGAGGCGTCCGACATCGTTCTGCTTCAGGACGACTTTGGCCTCATTGTACGCGCGGTGCGCCAAGGCCGTCGCATCTTCGACAACCTGCGCAAGGTGATGGTCTATGTCACCAGCATTCATGTCGTGATCGCGGGCCTCGCCTTTACTCCGATTCTGCTGGGCCTGCCCATCATTCTCTGGCCTGTGCACGTCGCGATGACCGAGATGGTGATCGACCCCCTTTGCTCACTCGGCTTCGAAGGCGAGCCGGATGAGCCAGACATCATGGATCGTCCTCCCCGGCCGATCAGCGATCCGGTGATCGGGTTCCGCGAACTCGCATTCGGTATCGTGCAGGGGCTTGTGCTTCTTGTTGGATGTCTCACCGTCTTCCGGCTTGCTTTGGCCCAAGGGCTTTCGGAAGAAGCCGCAAGAACTGTCACTTTTGTCACGTTGACGACCGGTAATTTGTTGCTGATCCTCGTCAACAGCGCTTTCGGCTCCGTCCGCGGCCGCGTCTTTAGCCGCGGCCACCTGGTCTTCTGGTTAATCGCCGCGGCGACCATGCTTATCCTGGTCACACTCATCGCCGTTCCCGGTCTGCGGGCGCTCCTCAAGTTCGAGCTGATCAGCGCCAGTCAATTCGGCCTAGCAGTCGGCATAGGCACTGGGATCGCAGCAGTGCTTGAGACTGCGAAGGTGGTCGCCCGACAGTTCAAGCGCAAGTCGGCTTGAGCTGGATCAAGCGATTTTCTTGCTGGTGGACACAGTGTCGACGTGGACACTCAGGAGAACTGGCCATGTGGACTACCGCCATCAAGAATATCTTTGTTCCCTTCATGCCCGTCGATAAGACAATTACTACGGCGGCAGTCGACGTGGCGATCTCCATGGCGGACCAGGCCGAAGCTCACCTGACACTGCGAGCGCTCAGCATCCAGAAAGTACCACCCTACAGCGTGATGCCGGCATTCACCGGCGCGCTTGCAGCCAAGATCAACGAGGACGAAAAAGAGGCGTTGCAAGCTATCAGCGCTCATCTCGACAACATGCTGAAAACCGTCAGCTTTCCCCATGATCTCGCGATCACACAGCAGCCTCACGCTGAGCTCGTCGCCTTAGCAAGCCTGCAAGGTCGCATGCATGACCTGACCGTGATAGATACTCCAGTCGATTTCATATCGTTGCAGCAATCAATCTTCGAGGAGCTTGTCTTCCAGAGCGGTAGGCCTGTACTCGTCGTACCGCACGGCGTTTCAAGTTTCTCCGCGAAGCGTATTGTCATCGCCTGGGATGGAAGCTCCCGGGCGGCCCGAGCGCTGAGCGACGCCATGCCCTTTCTCGCCAACGCGGAACACGTGGAACTCACGACTGTCGTCAACGAAAAGAAGCTTCACGGGACGGTGCCTGGCGCGGACATGGCCCGCCTGCTCGCGCGGCACAACATCAAGGTCGAAACCGTGGCGGTCGAGATGACGGAGGACGCCGGGACTGCGCTGATGGACCGCGTTGAGGTCGTCGGTGCCGATCTCATTGTCGCTGGTGCCTTTGCCCATTCGCGTTGGCGGCATCTGATCCTTGGCGGCGTGACGACGTCGTTCCTGCGCGAGAGCGCCGTGCCCGTTTTGATGTCGCACTAGGACGACACTGTGGCTCGGCTTACATTCCATGGCGCTGCAGGAACCGTGACAGGATCCTGCTATCTGCTTGAGCACAATGGAATCCGGTTGCTCATTGACTGCGGTCTATTCCAAGGCTCGAAAACGCTGAAACAGCTGAACTACGAGCCCTTTCCATTCAATGCCGCCCAAATCGACGCCGTCCTGCTCACGCATGCGCACATCGACCATTCGGGGTTGTTGCCCAAGCTCTCACTCGCAGGTTTTGGCGGGCCAATCTATGCAATCAAGGCATCTATCGCGCTCCTTGGCTGCATGTTGCCGGACGCCGGCCATATCCAGGAGACAGAGGTCGAAATGCTCAACCGCCGCCGCGGCCGGCGCGGTTGGAATGCGGTGGAGCCGATCTACACCGTTGAGGACGCCAAGCGCACGCTCAACCAGCTCGAAGCCGTGCGTTACGATGTCTGGATCGATGTCGCCGACGGGATCAAGGCCCGTTGGTGGAATGCAGGGCATCTGCTGGGTTCGGCGAGCATCGAGGTCGCTATCGAGGACAGGGACGAAAAGCCCCTCAGGCTTCTGTTCTCTGGCGATATTGGTCCCGACTGCAAGTTGCTGGAGGACGGGCCTCGCGGTCCTGCTGGCCTGGACTTTGTGATCTGCGAGTCGACCTATGGTGATCGCGAGCGCATCGACGCCACCGATGAAGCGAGGCGAAAGGCGCTCGCCGTTGAGGTCGGCATTGCGCAGAGAAAAGGCGGCGCGCTGGTGATCCCGTCGTTTGCGGTGGAGCGCACCCAGGAACTGATTGTCGATCTTTCGCAGCTTATGGAGATCGGCCAGATCGCGGACAGTCCGATTTTTGTCGACTCGCCATTGGCGTCGAAAGCTACCGAGGTTTTCAAGAACTTCGCCTTCCAGCTGCGCAACGGAAAGGAGCTGGTCGCGGCTCTCGGCAGCGGCCGGGTTCACATAACCGAGTCCGTCGAGGAATCGAAAGCGCTCGCACGTTTTCATGGCTTCCACGTCATCATCGCAGCCAGCGGCATGTGTGAGGCCGGCCGGATCCGCCATCATCTCATGAACTGGCTGCCGAGACCCAACGGCACAGTTCTGATCGTCGGCTTCCAGGCCCGCGGCACGCTGGGGCGGATCCTCCTGGACGGCGACAAGCGCGTCCGCATCATGGGCGAGACCATTGTTGTCCAGGCCCGCGTGGCAAGTATCGACAGCTACTCGGGGCATGCCGACCGGACCGAGCTCATCACATGGGTCAAGGACCGGCAGCCAATCGGACGCGCGATCTTCCTGACACACGGCGAAGATCAGGCGATCAACGGATTGCGCGAAGCCTTGGCCAACGAAACAGGCATGCCGCCTGAACAGATCATCGCGCCCGCGCTCGATCAGTCCTTCCTCCTGACAGCTGCGGGCACAATGGTTGCAGATGACAGCCATCTCCCGCGCCTGGAGCCTGCTGCCGCGAGCAGGATGGATTGGCATAACGATCTGTCAAAGCTGCTGCTCGACATCGACGCAGCGATTGACGCAGCGGCGGATGAAAAAGCGCGACAAGTGATCCTGCGCCGGCTACGCCGCGCGCTCGAGAACGGCGACGAACGGCGGTAGTCGTCAGCGCCCTGTCTTGAGACCGGTTGCGGTCAGCGCGCTCCATGCGTTTTCAGCGTCGTCTGCGAAACGGAACAGAGAAAGATCGCGACTGTCGATCAGTCCAGCGTCCAGAAAAGCGTTGAAGTTGATGGCGCGCGCCCAGAAATCCCGAAAAACGAGAACGATTGGGATCGTCGGCATTTTCGCGGTCTGGCGCAGTGTCAAGATCTCGAAAAGCTCATCACAGGTGCCAAAGCCACCCGGAAAGATGACCAGCGCAGCTGCGCGCATGGCAAGATGCATCTTGCGCATAGCAAAATAGTGGAAGCGGAACGTCAGGTCTGGCGTTGACCAAGCGTTAGGCTCCTGCTCGCTGGGCAGTGTGATGTTGAAGCCGACCGAAGGAGCGCCCGCGTCCGCAGCGCCGCGGTTTGCAGCTTCCATCACACCAGGGCCACCACCCGTAGCGATCACATTGCGCCGTTGAACACTGTGGTCATCGAGCGCGCCGCCGCGTTCCGACGCCAGACGTCCAAACCGCCGCGCCTCGGCATACCAAACACGTTGTGGCGTTGGACTGTCCTCGCGCACGCGGGCACTGCCGAACACGACGATTGTCGATTCTATTCGCGCTACCCGGAGAGCATCCTCCGCCTTCTGGTACTCCAGTAAAAACCGCACGCCGCGCGTGCTGTCGCCAAGCAGAAACTCCGTATCCAGTGCGGGCACACGGTAGGACCGGCTTTCGCGTTGCGCGCTGTTGTCGGAGCTGGACATTGTTTTCCGGCCTCACCTCGTCGAAAGCCGGCCAAGCTATGCGCTGCTGCGGCTGACGGACAATCGGAAGACACCGAGCGCTCCCGCTATGAAACCAACGCCGATTGCGCCCATTGTCACGAGGGCCGGCCACACCAGCTCAAGGCCAGCCGCGCGGAACGCCACATCGGCGGAGAACTGAACGAAATGCGGCGTGGGCAACACGGACATAACGCTCCTGATGAACCAGGGGGCGCTCTCGACGGGCGTCATCACCCCCGACAGGATCATCATGGGCATGATGACGAGCATGCAGACGAGGCCGAATTCCTGCGTGGAGCGCACCGCCAGCGCGAGAAAGACGCCGATGGACGTGACGGAGAACATGTAGAGCGCTGCACCGGCGAGATAAAGCAGCGGCGAGCCGGCAATTGCAATGCCGAGGACCAGCTTGATGACGATCATGACGGACGCCGTGACGCAGAGGATCATCACAACCACTGTGGCCAGTATCTTCGACAGCAGGATCGATGAGGCGCGTATCGGCAGGACAAGCAGGTGTTCCATCGTCCCGCGCTCACGCTCCCGCAAGACGGCGGCACCGGTGAGGACAACGCCGATCATCGTGATCATTTGCGACAACTCCATCACGCCCATGAAGCCGCGACTTTCGAGATTCTGATTGAACCGCGTCCGGAGATTGGCCTGCGGAACGGCCGTTGAAGGCGGTAGCCGATCAGTGAGATAGGCGCTGATCTCGTCATTGACGAAGCTTGTGATGTAGCCTGCGCCATTGAAAGCCTGGCTCATCGCGGTCGCGTCGACCAGCAGCTCCAGCCGCGGGTTTCTCCCGGCCAGAAGGTCGGCCGTGAAATGGGGCGGGATCTGAAGGGCGAAGGTGATGCGGCCATGCGTCATCGCGTTCTCCGCCTCCAGCTCGCTCATCGCCAGAGGCTGCAGGAAGAACGGCCGTCGCAGGGTGAACCCCAAGCGTTCACTTAGCGCGCTATGGTCATGATCGACAATGGCGACGCGGACATTGCGCACGCTGCCGCCGGCACCGGACGCCATCATCACCGCGAAGACGAAAGCATAAAACAGCAGCCCAATCATGACGGGCTCGCCGAGCAGCACCCGCCACTCTTTCCGCATCAGGACGAAGGTGTCGCTCATCCTGCGCAGCATATCAGCGTTCCTGCTTGCGTGTCAGCACCAGCGCCACGCTTGTGAAGATCACCCCAAAGAGCAGAAGCGTCAGCACATTCGGGAGGATGTCCGACAACGTCAGTCCCTTGAGGAACGTTCCTATGACGCTCTGGTGAAAATAGGACGCCGGGAAGCCGTGGGCGACATACCACGCACCACCCTCCATGGAAGCAACGGGAACCACCAACCCCGAATAGCCGACGCTTGGAACGATCGACAGAATCTGTGCAGCCGTGAGCGCCGCCACCTGGCTTTTCGTGAAGGCGGAGATCATGAGGCCAAAGCCAGTCGCCGCCACGACCAACATGCCGGCGGCGATGGTCAGCGCAACCAGCGAGCCCGTGAACGGGACGCCGAAATGAATGCGCGTCAGCGCATAGAGCACAGCAAAATTGACCAGGCCGATCAGCAGATAGGGCAGCTGCTTGCCGAGCAGGAACTCGGTGACGCGCAGCGGCGTCGTGTAGAGGTTGAGGATAGAGCCAAGCTCCTTCTCCCGCGTGACGGCGACCGCCATCAGCATGGCCGGCGTCAACATCAGAAGGATGCCGATACATCCGGGCGCGAAGGCGATCGCGCTTTTCACATCGGGATTGTAGCGGAAACGAACCTCGACCTCGGGAGCAGCTATTACGCTCCGACGCATGGGCTCGCGTTCGGCCAGCGTGCGAAGGTACTCCTGATGCAGGCTCAGCGCATAGGACCGCACCGTTTCCGCGCGGCCGGGGCTGGCCCCGTCGATCCAGAGGCCGACCTCCGGTCCCTTGCCTGCGACCAGCGCGCGACCGTAACCGGCGGGGATCTCCAGCAGCAGCCCCACCTGTCGCGAGGCCAGCATCCGCTCGGCCTCGGTGTCATTTTGGGGATCGGAATTGCGGATGAAGTAGCGCGAGCCCGCAAGCTCTTGCGCAAAGCCGCGCGACGCCGGCGTCTGGTCCTGGTCGAGCACTGCGAAGGGAATGCGGTCAACGTCCATCGAAATGCCGTGACCCAGCACAATCAACAGGAACCCGGCCGCGAAAGCCGCATAGCCCAGCCGGATCGGATCGCGCGCCAATTCCCGGAACTCGCGTTTCGCCGTGGCGAAAAGCCTCCGCCAGGAGGCCAGCCACGGACGGGGTCGCCAATCGGGTTCGATCACCACCTCCGGTTCGGGCTGAACCACCTTGCCGCCACGTGCTTTCTCAAGCACGGCGATGAAAGCGTCTTCCAGCGTCGCGGCCCCCGTTTGCGCTATCAGTTCGGCGGGCGGCGCAACGGCAAGGATGCGTCCCTGATCCATGAACGCCACCCGGTCGCAGCGCT
>JBOFUS010000673.1:0-1957 GCA_051652685.1 Beijerinckiaceae bacterium | reverse complement strand
CCCGACATGGGCACCGCCGCGCTTGCCTGGGCGATGGGTGCCTATGCTTTCAGCCGCTACAAACCCGCTCCGGAGATGGCGCGGCTTGTCGTTGCCGATCTTGTCCTGCGTGAGCGGGCGGAACTGATTGCCGGGGCGGTCGCTTTCGGCCGGGATCTCATCAACACGCCCGCCAACGACATGACGCCGTCGGCACTTGCCGAAGAGGCGATGGCGCTGGCGAAGAGTCACAAGGCGAAGGCGCGGGGGATCGTCGGCAAGGCGCTGCTGTCAAAGAATTTTCCGTTGATCCACGCCGTCGGCCGGGCGTCGGTCGAGGAGCCACGGCTTATCGATTTTACCTGGGGCGATGCGCGCCACCCCAAGGTGACGCTGGTGGGCAAGGGTGTCTGCTTTGACACCGGCGGTCTCGACATCAAGCCGTCGTCGGCCATGCTGCTGATGAAGAAGGACATGGGCGGTGCCGCGACGGCGCTTGCGGCCGCGCGCATGATCATGGGCGCGAAGCTCAAGGTGCGGCTGCGCGTACTGGTCCCCATCGTGGAGAATGCGATTTCCGGCAACAGCTTCCGCGCCAGCGACGTGATCCGCGCCCGCAACGGACTTTCGGTCGAGATCGGGAACACTGACGCAGAGGGTCGGCTGATTCTTGCTGATGCTCTGGCTTTCGCCTGCGAGGAAAAACCCGATCTGCTGATCGACTACGCCACGCTGACGGGTGCGGCACGGGTGGCGCTTGGTCCCGATCTGCCACCCTTCTACACCACTGACGAGACGCTTGCGGCCGAGATCGCGGCGGCGGGCGCTGCGGTGCAGGACCCCGTCTGGCGACTGCCGCTCTGGCCCGCCTATGACAAGTTTCTCGACTCGAAGGTGGCTGATCTTTCCAGCACCGGTTCCGGCGGCATGGCCGGCTCGATCACGGCGGCGATGTTCCTGCGCCGCTTTGTCGATGCTTCCGTCAGCCATGCCCATTTCGACATCTATGGCTGGACGCCGGCGGCAAAGCCCGGCAGGCCTGAAGGCGGCGAGCCGCAGGGCGCGCGGCTGACCTTGGCGCTGCTTGAAAAGCGCTATGGCTGAAAGGGCGTGCCAGACAGCGGTTTCGCCATCGCAAGATCCGCCAGCGTGTAGCGGTTCAGCGCAGCGTCGAAGGCGTCGAGTCCCTCGTTCAGGATACGTGGCAGTCGACACGCGCCGGTGATGACGCACTGGTTGCCGCTGGCGAAGCATTCGACGAGCGCGAAATCCGGCTCTGTTGCGCGGATTACGTCGCCGATACGGATCTCGCCCGCCGGTTTCGCCAGCCGTAAGCCACCCGATCGCCCACGCACCGCCGTCAGAAATCCCGCGCGGGTCAGCACATTGGCCACTTTCATCAGATGCGTGCGCGAGATGGCGTGGCGCTTCGATGCTGACTCGATGGTGATCAACCCATCGCCAGCCTCCTGCGCGAGCATGAGCAGGCGAAGGGCATAGTCGGAGAGCATCGTCAGGCGCATGGCTGCCTTTCTGGAATAAGATATATTTTCTATCTATCTAAATGCCTGCAGATCGTATAGATACATTTTTTATCGATCTTAAGAGGCGCATCCTCCATGCATCAACCTCAATCCATCCTGCCGCATCCAAATGCACCGGGTCTTGCCGTCGGCATTGACGAGGTATTGATCGAGACGGTGGTCCGCCGCTTTTACGCCCGTATCCGCGCGCATGCGGACATGGGGCCGATCTTCGAGGCGCGGATCGACGACTGGCCGCGTCATCTCGCGCATCTGGTTGATTTCTGGTCCTCGGTGACGCTGCTCACCGGCCGTTTCAAGGGCACGCCGCTCCAGCGGCACCTCGCCCTGCCGGATCTGACGCCAGTGCATTTCCAGACCTGGCTCGCGCTTTTTGCCGAGACGCTGGCCGAATGCTGCGATCCGCCCCAGGCCGCGCTGTTCCAGGCGCGTGC
>JBOFUS010000672.1:0-5326 GCA_051652685.1 Beijerinckiaceae bacterium | reverse complement strand
ATGTGTTGCCAACCTCTCGACCATCGTGGCCGTCGCCTCGTTCATGCCGATAATTTCCACCGGAATATTATGGTGGCGGAACTTCAGCACCACGCGATCAAGCGCGTTGATGGACGTTATGTCCCAGAAGTGTGCCGAGTGAAGATCGATAACAACGCGCTTCAGGTCTTCCTCGCGGAAATCGAAGGCGCCGTGGAAGGCCTCTGCCGTGGCGAAGAAAAGCTGCCCCGTCACGTGATAGGTGCGGGTCGCCGTTCCGTCATCCCGAATGGAGGCGACGGCAAAATACCGCGTGACCTTGTGCGCAAAGAACAGCCCGCTGAGGACGACGCCGAACAACACGCCCTTCGCAAGGTCATGGGTAAAGACAACGACCGCGACTGTTCCGAGCATCACGAAGCTGGATTGCTTGGGATGGGTCAGCAGGTCTTTCAATGAACCCCACTGGAAGGTGTTGAGCGCCACCATGATCATCACGGCCACCAGCGCCGCCATCGGGATTTGTGCCACATAAGGCCCGAGCACAAAAATCAGGAACAGCAGAAACGCACCGGCCCAGAGCGTCGAGAGGCGTCCACGTCCGCCAGACGACACGTTGATGACGGACTGCCCGATCATTGCACACCCCGCCATGCCGCCGAAAAAGCCTGTGACCGTGTTGGCAATACCCTGTCCTGCGCACTCCCGGTTCTTGTTCGATTCCGTATCGGTCATCTCGTCGAGAATGGCTGCCGTCATCATGCTTTCAAGCAGGCCGACCATCGCCAGCGTCAAGGAATAGGGCAAGATGATCAGAAGCGTTTCCAGCGTCAGCGGCACCTGTGGCAGCGCAAAGAACGGCAGTTCTGTGGGAAGCTGGCCCATGTCGCCAACGCGGCGCATATCGAGCCCGAAGTACATCGCCAGACCTGTCATGATGATGATGGTCACCAGAGGCGATGGCACGGCTTTGGTCAGATATGGCAGACCATAGATGATCGCGAGGCCCGCCGCCGTCATAAGGTAGACATTCACGCCCTTGCCAAGCAATTCCGGCATCTGGGCCATGAATATCAGGATTGCGAGAGCATTAACGAAGCCTGTGACCACCGAGCGAGACACGAACCGCATCAGGTAACCCACCTTCGCGAAGCTGGCAGCAATCTGGATGATGCCTGTCAGGATGGTGGCAGCAAAGAGGTAAGCAAGGCCGTGCTCCTTGACGAGCGTGACCATGACCAACGCCATCGCGCCCGTTGCCGCCGAAATCATCGCGGGGCGACCACCTGCAAAGGCGGTGATGACCGCGATGAAGAAAGAGGCATAGAGTCCGACTTTCGGATCAACGCCGGCGATGATCGAGAACGCGATGGCCTCGGGAATAAGCGCCAGAGCAACCACTGTCCCCGCAAGGATTTCTCGCGTGACATTCGGAGCCCATTCACTCCGCAGATGAACCATATCCATGACAATACCTTCTTCGTCCCATGCGCGTAAACTTTGGAGCACATGAGGCTCGCATCAAGCTGGCCCTTGCGCTGGACAAACAGCGCAAAACATTTGCTTTTGATGCGTTATCCGGCGGATCGGCGGCCAGAATAGCCACTCGGGGTTCCACCGAGTCCAGTTTTGTTGCAGCAAGATAGTTCAAATTCATGTTGCGTTGCAATATATTTCGCATCCCGTTTCAGAATGCGCAAAATCGCCAACCCCCTGCACACCGCCGGTCGCCACGAATTTGAAGTCAGGCATAATCAAGCCCATGGCCCGCAGCATGCCTCGCCCCTGAACGTGCACTCAAGCTGCAATGCCTTCCGCGATCTTCCGTCCAAGAAGCGGTGCCAGAATGATTCCGGGATGACCGACAGCCACGTGGCATCCTTGAAATCCCGCTACAGCTCCATAGCGGGGCATGCCGTCATCAAAAGTCGGTCGCTGGCCAACGAGCGTGCTGAGCCACTCGACATTTCCGGCGGCTCCAAAGAGATCCTCGATCGCCATCAGAACCTGACGCGCGACCTGATCTGCATCGCCATCGGTTGGCCAACCCTCGGCTGCGGTCAACGTTCCATTGGATGAAGGCCGAACCTCGAGCCTTGGCCCCTCAAGGATGCGCGAGATCCTCACAGACGGTGCTTTGTATTTAAGCAGCAACGCAGGAGATATTTTAACCCCGAGGGAAATCCCCAACGGAACCAGCAGTTCATCCGTTTGAGCACCGGCAGCCAGCACGACACTGTCAGCTGCGATGAACCCCGAATCTGTATCGACGCCGACCACACGCGCACTACTCACCCGCAACCGCTGGACCGAGGCGTCGCAGAAAAGTTTGGCTCCACGAGAAACGGCTGCTTTCACCAGCTCTGCCGTCAGAAACACGGGATCAACAGCCAGATCATCGGCCGCGTGGATCGCAACGGGCGGATAATCCAGGAGATTGGGCTCCAGCCTCACGAATTCGGCTCGATCAACAATCTCAAGTCCTATGCCAGCCGCCAACAACGCGTTGGCCAAAATGACGGTCGCAATCTCAGTCGACTTCCAGACAAGTGCACCGCCCCTTGCCCCGGCGAACGCCTCTGGCAGCATTCTGCGAAGTCGTTGAAACTCTTCAATTGCATCGACCCGGAGCCGGAAGTTCGCTTCATCATCAGGATTGGAATGGATGAGATTGATCCAGCCAAAGCCTTTTGCAGTGACACCGACACCGGGCCCGTCGCCCTGTTCAAGCAGGGAGACCTGATGCCCGGCCACTGCGAGATAGTAGGCGGCGGCAGCTCCTAAAACTCCCGCGCCAACAACGATCACATGCATCTTGAGGATCCTTCAGAAGGTTTTGGCATAGGGGCCAACATCAAGAAATATACGTCACCCCTGCTTGCCCACCCTCTCCCGCGCAGCCTTCGCCCGCTCCGCAATCGCCGCCCAATCCCCCGCCGCGATATCCGCATTGGGCGCGATCCACGAGCCGCCCACCGCCACCACATTCGCCAGCGCCAGATACTCACCCATCGTCTCCAGCGTCACGCCGCCGGTCGGCACAAACCGGAAGTCCGGCATCGCCTGGCCCACTGCCCGCAGCATGCCGCGTCCACCCACGACCTCAGCCGGGAAGAGCTTGAGCAGGGAGAGGCCGGCGGCGCGCGCTGCTTCCATCTCGGTCGGTGTCGCGGTGCCGGGCAGATAGGCCATGTTGCGGGCGACCGCGAAGGCCGCCACCTCCGGCACGAAGCCGGGCGAAACGAGGAAGGCCGCGCCGTTGTCCAGCGCCACCTGCGCCTGCGCCGCGTCGCGCACGGTGCCTGCGCCCACCAGCATGTCCGGCCGCGTTTTTGCCACCGCCGCGAGTGCCTCGACCGCGCCCTTCACCCGGAAGGTGATCTCGATGGACGGCAGGCCACCACTCGCCAGCGCATCGGCGAGCTTCAGGCCGGCATCCGCGCCTGACACGGTGACGACGGGGAGCACGCCCATGGCGCGCAGGCGTGGTTCGAGATCGCCGGCGGAGATGGGCATGATCTGTCCTTCGTAGTCTGTCTCCCCCTTCTCCCCTTGCGGGAGAAGGTGCAGAGAATAGTACGGAATTGCGGATGGCGGGCGGATGAGGGGTGGCTCGACGGTCGAGCTAACCCTCATCCGTCAGGCTTCGCCTGCCACCTTCTCCCGCAAGGGGAGAAGGAAGAAAACTCAAGCCACCGTCTGATAATCCTTGATGTCGCGGAAGCTGATCGTGGGCCAGCGCTCCACGTCGTATTTCAGCGAGAAGGCCGTCGGCGCCATGAACACCGGCGAACCGTCGAGATCATTGGACAGCGCCGAGCCATGGCCATCCTCGAACTTGCGGAGTTCCAGCGGGTCTTGCGCAGTGATCCAGCGGCAGAGCGAGAAGCGCGTCTGGTCGTAGTCGATAGGCAGGCCGTATTCGTTGGCGAGCCGCGTCTTCAGCACATCGAGCTGCAACGCACCGACAACGCCGACGATGGCCGGCGAGCCGTCATAGGGCGTGAAGACCTGAACCACGCCCTCCTCCGCCATCTGCTGCAGCGCTTCCTTCAGCTTCTTGGCCTTCATGGCGTCCTGGAGTTTCACGCGGCGCAGGATTTCCGGCGCGAAGCTCGGCACGCCGCGGAAGATGATTTCCTCGCCCTCCGTCAGCGTGTCGCCGATGCGCAGCGTGCCGTGGTTGGGGATGCCGACCACGTCGCCGGCGAAGGCCTCCTCCACCAGAACGCGGTCCTGCGCGAAGAAGAACTGTGGCGCGGACAGCGTGATCGGCTTGCCGGTGCGCACGAGCTTGGCCTTCATGCCGCGCTGCAGCTTGCCGGAGCAGACCCGCATGAAGGCGATGCGGTCGCGGTGGTTGGGGTCCATGTTCGCCTGGATCTTGAAGACGAAGCCGGACATCTTGTCTTCGGTCGCCGTCACGATCCGCGTGGCGGAGGATTGCGCGCGCGGCGGCGGCGAATAGTCGCCCAGCGCATCGATGAGGGAACGCACGCCGTAATCCTTCAACGCCGAGCCGAAAAACACCGGCGTCAGATGCCCCTCGCGGAATGCGCCGAGCTCGAACGGTCGGCAGGCCTCGATGGCAAGGCCCAATTCCTCGCGGAAGGCCGCCACCTCGTTGGCCGGCAACAGCCGGTCAAACAGCGAATCTTCCGGTCCATTGACCTTGATCGGCGCTTCCTGATCGCGTCCGCGCACCTCGTGGCGGCGCAGGTCATACGATCCCGCAAAGCTCCGGCCCTTGCCGATGGGCCAGGTGACGGGCGCAGTGTCGAGCGCCAGCGTCTTTTCGATCTCGTCCAGCAGATCGAAGATGTCGCGCGTCTCGCGATCCATCTTGTTGATGAACGTGACGATGGGAATGTCGCGCAGCCGACAAACCTCGAACAGCTTGCGGGTGCGCGCCTCGATGCCCTTGGCCCCATCAATCACCATGATGGCGGAATCCACCGCCGTCAGCGTGCGGTAGGTGTCCTCGGAGAAGTCCTCGTGGCCCGGCGTATCCAGCAGGTTGTAGACACGGTTGCCATATTCGAAGGTCATCACGGACGTGACAACCGAGATGCCGCGCTCGCGCTCGATGGCCATCCAGTCCGAGCGGGTGGAACGCCGGTCGCGCTTGGCCTTTACCTCACCGGCAAGCTGGATGGCACCGCCGAACAGCAGCAGCTTTTCGGTCAGCGTGGTCTTGCCGGCATCCGGGTGCGAGATGATCGCGAAGGTGCGCCGGCGTTCGGCTTCGTGGGAAATTGATGACATTGCAGGCGCTCTAGCAGCGTCGCGTGCCGGAAAGAAGCCCCCCTCGTCATTGCGAGGAACGAAGCAATCCAGCGCGACGCTT
>JBOFUS010000671.1:0-2900 GCA_051652685.1 Beijerinckiaceae bacterium | reverse complement strand
GTGGCGGAATATCCGGGGTTGTCGCGGGGCGTGTACCAGCGGCCAGCCACACGGTAGGGCTTGCCGACATGGTCGCGCCCGCCGCCCTTGGGAACCGAGGAGCCGTCAGCCACGACGCGCGGGCTGGCGGAGCCGTATTTTGCGCGGTTGGAGAAAGCACCGATCTCACGCTGGTTCTGTGCAGACAGGCTTTGCCGCTGGCGCGTCGGTTCCGAGGCACAGTTGGCCATCAGGAGAGCGAGGGAGGAGACCGCCAGCAGGCGCGCAGGATGGCTGAATTCCGGGAGGCGAAGGGTCATGAACTGTACCGGGCAAGACGCAACAGGTTGGTCAGGATCATTCCCCATCCGCTCATCCTCAGGGCCTCTCCCTCCCGAGAAGGCCGCAGGGCGAAAGCACGGAGATGCGCCTCACCCATATGTCTCACGTGCGCTTTAACCCAAGGTTAAATCTCCGGGCAAGCCCGTTGGAGTCGGCCGAGAGCCGGCGTCAACCGACCGGCTGAAGGCGGATGACGGCGAAATTGTGGCGACCATGCCGTATTTAGCTTCAGTTGCCCACGCGTGCAATACCGCGCTCGCCGTTGTCGCGGGTCCAGCGGATGCGCCCGCCGCCCAGATCCTGCACCGAGAAGCACAGCCGCTCGCCATTATACCATGTCGGAAACTGCTGGCAGAGGTTGTCGCCACGCATGAACCAGCGCCCGCTTTCCTTCGCCGCAAACAGACGCCCGAGGCCAACGGCCTGGCCATTGCCATCCACCGTGCCATTCGGCGAATAGCGTAACGGCATCTCGCCACCAAGCGGTGCCGCCAGATAGACCGTACGACCGGTGACGAGCTTGCGTAGTGCTTCGCCGCTGAGCGTTTCTGCCGAAGCCGGAGCTGCTGCAATCAGGAGAGCTGTTGCGAAAGATGCAACAGTGATGATGAGGCGCATGGCAAGCTCCGTCTGACAATTCCGTCCAACACCTGATCTACGTAAGTCTGCGGATGCTGGTTCATTCTGGCGAAAGAAAGACATCGACGATGCAGAAGTTGCGATTTTGGACAGGCAATCAGCTTTGCATGGAACGTTACGACGCAGCGCTTGCAAATCTCTGCGGGTAACGGCATTGGCCTTCCACCGGAGAGATGGCCGAGTGGTTTAAGGCAGCGGTCTTGAAAACCGCCGTGGGGGCAACTCCACCGTGGGTTCGAATCCCACTCTCTCCGCCACATCACTCCCTTCCGAAAGACGGGAGCAGGCGATCCTCCGGTGCCGATAGATGCGAAGGTTACAAAAGTTTGCTGCGCTGCATGGCTCGGTCGACAATTGCTTCAACCAAGAACACGCCCGCATCAGCCGACAGGCTTTCGAGGCGCGCCATGCCGCCGCTCCCGCCGAGTAACGCCAGTTTTGCGCGGCCTGCTCAAGGCGTTTTGTGAGATTTTTTGAATCGCAAAACAGCTCAGGTGGGTCGTGTCCCAACACGTGGTGTAGCTTCTGGTCACCACTGACCGCCTCCGGGCTGGCCCGGGCGGTTGATGTCATGCCGCCACTGCTGGCAGGCTGACGATGGGATCATCGCTCATTGTGGCCATGGTTTCCAGTGTCATGTAGCGGGTGCGCTGCACGGCCCATTCGTCGTTCTGCTCGAGCAGGATGGCGCCGACGAGCCGGGTGATGGCGGCCTCGTTGGGGAAGATGCCGACGACGTCGGTGCGCCGCTTGATTTCGCCGTTGAGGCGTTCGAGCGGATTGGTGCTGTGGAGCTTCGTCCGGTGCTGGGCGGGGAAGCCCATGTAGGCGAGCACATCGCTTTCTGCACCGTCCATCAACACGGCGAGTTTGGGCAGCTTTGGCCGCAGTTGATCGGCGACGGAGCGCCACTGCTTCGTGGCATTCACCGCATCATCCTGCGCGAAGGCTGTCGCAATGAAGGCCGAGACCACGCGCCTGCCGCTCTTGCCGGCATGGGCCAGCGCATTGCGCATGAAGTGAACGCGACAGCGCTGCCATGTGGCGGTGAGAACCTTCGAGACGGCGGCCTTGATGCCCTCGTGCGCATCCGAGACGACGAGCTTGACGCCGCGCAGGCCGCGCCGGGCGAGCTTGCGCAGGAAGGCGGTCCAGAAGGTTTCGGCCTCGGATGGCCCGATATCCATGCCCAGAACCTCACGTCGCCCATCGGCATTGACGCCTACCGCCACCGTGACCGCGACCGAGACGATGCGCCCATTCTGGCGGACCTTCACGTAGGTCGCGTCGATCCACAGGTACGGCCAGTCGCCCTCGATGGGCCGGTCGAGGAAGGCCTTGACCCGGTCGTCGATCTCTTCGCAGAGACGCGAGACTTGGCTCTTCGATATCCCGCTCATGCCCATCGCTTTGACCAGATCATCCACCGAGCGCGTCGAGACGCCCTGGATGTAGGCTTCCTGGATCACGGCGGTGAGCGCCTTCTCGGCCATGCGGCGCGGCTCCAGAAAGCCGGGGAAGTAGGTTCCCTTGCGCAGCTTGGGGATGCGCAGTTCGACGGTCCCGGCCCGTGTCTCCCAATCGCGCTCCCGGTAGCCGTTGCGCTGCGCCAGCCGCAGCGGGTTCTTCTCGCCATGGGCAGCACCCGTCAGCGCCCCCACCTCCAGCTCCATCAGCCGCTCCGCGGCAAATGAGATCATGTCGCGCAGGATATCCGCGTCGGGGGTCTTCTCCACAAGGCTGCGAAGGTTCATCATGTCATCGGTCATTGGTCGTCCTCAGGTTGCTTGGTTGTCGCAAACCCGAGCTTCACCCGAAGACCGATCAATGGCCACCCGCAGTCAGCCCGCCCGCTACGGCGCTGTTGGGGGCGCGCGTGCGGGCTGACTGCTACCATCGGGAGCTACACCACGCACGGGGACGTCACCAGAACTGGAAGT
>JBOFUS010000670.1:0-1064 GCA_051652685.1 Beijerinckiaceae bacterium | reverse complement strand
TCCGCCATGTCGAGCGATTGCAGCAGCTTCTGCACGCCCTTCGCGAAATCCTGCTGGCTCTCCATCTTTCCGGACAGCGCATCGAGCGCCGCGCCGGCCTTGTCTTCAATAGCGTCGCGCCACAATGCCACGATCTTCTGCGCCGGTTTAGGCGGCTTCAGCCCTGTGAGCCGCTCGCGCACCATCATGGCGACGGCGTCTTCCATGGGGGCATCGGCGCGGTCGGTGATCTCCTCGAACTTGCCGCGATGGTAGTGGTCCTCAAGCTTTGCGGTCAGGTTTCCGGCAACGCCAACCATCCGCTTCGCGCCAATGGCTTCGACCCTTGCCTGCTCGACCGCGTCGAACAGCGCGCGTCCGGCGTTGTTGCCAGGTGCCATCTTGCGGTGGACGGCGGTGTCGTGGAGCGCCAGACGCAGCGCCATGGAGTCCGCGTGGCCGCGCACGATGGCTGCCTCTGCCGGACCCATCTTGCGGGGCGGCTCGGGCAACCGCGCCTTCGCACCCGCGCCATGGCCGATGAGCGCCGGCTTGTCATTGGCGAATGTGATCTCGATCTCCGGCGTCCGCGCAAGCGCGCGCAGTGCGGACGCTGCGGCCAGCTTGAAGGGCTCGTTCGGCGGCGGTGCGGGCTGTCCCGGCTTGCGGTTGGATGAGGTCGACATGAAGTGTGAAGTGACCGGTTGGCGTGGATTCTTGGCCTACATCCGCCTCAGTGAAATGTCACGGGATGATGAGCCGCAGCCGGTTTCGTTCGTGCCTCTTCCTGTCCATTGGTTCATGTGATGGCGGAGAGAGGCTGGTCACCTCAATCGCCAGTTCACATAAAGAAATCTTTATATCCTTATTGCCCATTGCGTCACCCCCTGCTAAGGCCCCGCCCAGTCAACAGGCCATTGCCCAACAGGAGCGCTTCATGCCCGTCGCCAACGATTACATCGTCAAGGATCTGTCGCTTGCCGGCTGGGGCCGCAAGGAAATCAACATGGCCGAGGACGAGATGCCCGGCCTGATGGCGATCCGCCGTGAGCACGAGGGCAAGCACCCGCTGAAGGGCGCGCGCG
>JBOFUS010000669.1:0-2217 GCA_051652685.1 Beijerinckiaceae bacterium | reverse complement strand
CCCGAGATGTTCTGCAGGAACAGCAGCGGAATGCGCCGCTGGCAGCAGAGCTCGATGAAATGCGCGCCCTTCTGCGCACTTTCGGAGAAAAGAATACCGTTGTTGGCGATGATGCCGACAGGCATGCCGTTCAGGCGCGCGAAGCCCGTGATCAGCGTCTTGCCGAAAAGCGCCTTGAACTCGTCGAACTCCGAGCCGTCCACCAGCCGGGCGATCACCTCGCGGATGTCGTACTGGCGCTTGAGGTCCGTCGGCACGATGGCATCCAGCTCATCGGCCGCATATTTCGGCTCCACAGGTTCCGACAGCGCGATATCGATGGTCTTGCGCGTGTTGAGATTGCCGACGATACGGCGGGCAATAGCGAGTGCATGCACGTCATCCGCCGCCAGATGATCCGCCACGCCGGAGATGCGCGCATGCACATCGCCGCCGCCCAGATCCTCCGCGCTCACCACCTCGCCGGTAGCGGCCTTGACCAGCGGCGGACCGCCGAGAAAGATCGTGCCCTGCCGGCGCACGATGATTGTCTCGTCGGACATGGCGGGAACGTAGGCGCCGCCGGCGGTGCAGCTTCCCATCACCACGGCGATCTGTGGAATACCGAGCGAGGACAGCGTCGCCTGGTTGTAGAAGATGCGGCCGAAATGCTCCCGATCCGGGAAAACCTCTGTCTGGTGCGGCAGGTTCGCGCCGCCGCTGTCCACGAGATAGACGCAGGGCAGGCGGTTCTCGCGGGCGATCTCCTGCGCGCGCAGATGCTTCTTCACGGTCAGCGGATAATAGGTGCCGCCCTTGATGGTCGCATCATTGCAGACGATCATCACCTCGCGGCCCTCGACACGGCCGATGCCGGCGATCATGCCTGCGCCGTGGATGTCGTCGTCATACATGCCGAAAGCGGCGAGCCCGCCGATCTCGAGAAAGGGCGAGCCCGGATCGAGCAGGCGGATGACGCGATCGCGCGGCAGCAGCTTGCCGCGCGCGGTGTGGCGGGCGCGGGCCTTCTCGTTGCCGCCCATGGCAGCGGTGGCGCGCCGCGCCTTCAGCTCTTCCGTCAGCGCGCCCCATGCCGCGCGGTTCGCCGCCGCCTCGGGCGAAGCGAGGTTAATCTTGGTCTTGATGACGGGCACGCCACGCCTCCCTGCCGCATTGCAACTTCCGCCGGTTATGAAACGGCGCAATCCGGAAGGGAAGCGGTTCGGTATCGTCCTGTGACAGGCTCTTTCCTCCAGACGCCGGCATGCTAAACCGACGCGATGCATCTGCTCACCAAAGACCGTGCTCCGCCCATTTCTTTCGACGACTTCCTGAAGGTCGATATCCGCGTGGGTACAATCGTGGCGGCGGAAGCTTTTCCGCAGGCGCGCAAGCCTTCCTTCAAGCTTACCATCGATTTTGGCCAGGAGATTGGCCTGAAGAGGAGCGCGGCGCAGATCACGGTGCACTACCGGCTGGAGGATCTCGTCGGCCGGCAGGTGGCGGCCGTCGTCAACTTTCCACCCCGCCAGATCGGGCCCTTCATGTCGGAGGTGCTGACGCTGGGCTTTCCGGACGAAAAGGGCGAGGTCGTTCTCGTGCAGCCCGGCCAAACCCAATCAGGACATGGCGTGCCGAATGGCGGCAGGCTATTCTAACCGTCGAGTTGCCCCGGAGCCCTTGCCAGCATGAGCCATGAACCCGCCGCCTTCCCCGGCTGGCACGCCACCACCATCCTGATGGTCCGCAAGGATGGCCGCGCCGTGATTGGCGGCGACGGGCAGGTGAGCCTTGGGCAGACCATCATCAAGGGCAACGCCCGCAAGGTGCGCCGGCTGGGCAAGGGCGACGTCATTGCCGGGTTCGCGGGCGCGACTGCCGATGCCTTCACGCTGTTCGAGCGGCTGGAGGCCAAGATCGAGCAGTATCCCGCACAATTGACCCGCGCCTGCGTCGAGCTGGCGAAGGACTGGCGCACCGACCGCTATCTCCGCCGGCTGGAGGCGATGATGCTGGTCGCCGACAAGGAAGCGGGCCTGGTGCTGTCGGGCACCGGCGACGTGCTGGAGCCGGAAGGCGGCATCATGGGCATCGGCTCCGGTGGCATGTATGCGCTCGCTGCCGCCCGCGCGCTGGCCGACCAGCCGCTCGACGCCGAGGCCATCGTGCGCAGGTCCATGGCCATCGCCGGCCAGATATGCGTCTACACCAACGGCAATCTGGTGGTGGAAAGCATCG
>JBOFUS010000668.1:0-1714 GCA_051652685.1 Beijerinckiaceae bacterium | reverse complement strand
GTCCATCGCCAGCCGGCGTTCCCAGTACTCGATTTCATCAATGGTGACCTGCTCATCGTCATCGAGATCAATCAACTCCACGAAGCCGGCGGTTTCGGGGTTCAGGAGGAATCGGACCGATATTCTTTCCCCGGACGATCCTATCATTCCTCCAGGAAGCGACCTCAATTCACATCCCATCTGCACGAAGACAGAAATGGCATCCCTGACAAGCACGAAGCGCCCGCTGCGCTGCGCCATATGCGAATTCCCGGATTAAGCGACGCGCATTTCCTTGACGCGCACTTTCTGCGGCTCATTGCTGCGGTTGCGTGGCGCGATATCCAGCGGGGCGGCGTCAAACAGGGTCCGAAAGCCCGCAGGGGCTGCCGGAATGCCCTCAAGACCTTCGCGGCCAAGATGTGCGTTGATGTGAAGGTTGGCGACAAGCGCATCCGAAAAGGCATCGGGGAGCGTTGCAAGGTTGTCGGAAAACGCGGCGATGTCATGCTCCACGCACTGGGCAATCCAGCGGCCTTCGCGCTCGTAGGCGACGACGCTTACGTTGAGTTCCGCCAAATTCTGCATCGTGTTCACCTGAATACGCCGGTCAATTCACACAGATACAATGCTCAGGGCCAAGGCACCATAACCGAAGCATCACGTGTTGCCCGTTCAGCTGGACCTGAATGTGCCAATGCGCGAAGAGCACATGGTGAGCCGGGCGGGACTCGAACCCGCGACCACATGATTAAAAGTCACGTGCTCTACCATCTGAGCTACCGGCCCATCGCTGGGAAGGCGGCTGATAGGCGGGGATGCCCCGCCGGTCAACCGCCTTCCTTGTCTCATGCCGGCCTCAGAGCGGCGGGATGCGCAGCACCTGGCCGGGATAGATCTTGTCGGGATGGCTGAGCATCGGGCGGTTGGCCTCGAAGATCTTGTTGTACTCGCCGCCCTTGCCCTTGCCGTAGTTGGTCTCGGAAATCTTCCACAGCGTGTCGCCCTTGACGACCGTGTACATCTTCGAGAACTCCTTTGCGTCCGGCATCGAGAGCTGGCTCTCGACCTGGGCTACCCCGATGGTATTGCCGACGGCGAGGATGATCTTTTCGGCCTCTTCCATTGACATGACGTTGCCGGTCAGCACGACCTTGTCACCCTCGACCTTGACCTCCATGCCCGACGTGTCGAGGCCGTGCTTCGCGGCCTCTTTCTTCAGATCATCGGGAGCGGCGGCCTTCGCCTCGCTTGCACCGAAGATCTTCGCGCCCACCTTCTTGGCAAAATCAAACAGACCCATGGTTGTCTCCTCTGGCCGGATTTTCCCGCCTCGCAGGCTCGCTTCTCACGTTTTGGCGGCGGGTGGCAAGTTTCCGTTGGGTTGCGATGATGGCGGCAGGTTGGCAAGCACCGCGATCAATGCGCGATCCGCCAGCATGACGCCGCGCTCCTTCGGGTGGAGCCAGCGTGCGGCTTCGACGGCGTCGGCGGCTTCCGCGAGCTTTGATTCGGCTAGCGCCCGCTCGGAAGTGAACTGGCCACGCGCGCGGTGCGTGCCAGCGGGCAGCATGGCGAGATGCCGCGCCCTGAGTTGCGCGTCGGCGTGGAGCGCTTCCACCGCATCGCATTCGTCGAGGCCGGCTTTGGCGAAACTCTCGGAAATCGTGTTTGCACGTCCGGCGATGGGCGGTGGTGTCGTCTCCTCGGGTGTCACGAGAATGCCCCAACGCCT
>JBOFUS010000667.1:0-1163 GCA_051652685.1 Beijerinckiaceae bacterium | reverse complement strand
TGAACCCTCACGCGGCGAACCCTCCCTCGGCGCAAACTCCCTTGGGGGTCGCGCCGGCTTCGGCGCAATCGCGCCAGACGTGATCAGGATGTTGTCGGCGTCCTTGCGGCTGGCGTGCAGGGCGAAATGCTCGGCGGCTTCGCGGGTGATTTCGAACTCGGTGATTTCGTCCAGAATGCGGATGGTGCCGATTTCCTGACGGGTCACGTTCCCGCGCCTGCAGATCATCGGCAGCAGCCATTTGGGGTCGGCCTTCTGCTGGCGTCCGACGCTCATGCGGAAGATGACGCTGTCGTCGCGCGCCTGCAGCGGCTGCGACGCCCGCTCGAAACCGCCGCCTGCATCGCGCTGATAGGGCTCGCGTCCACGTTCTTCGCGTCCCTGCACTTCTCTGCCGCGTTCTTCCCGCTCGCGCGGCGCGCGGCTTGAGCGGCGGTCGGAATCGCGGGCTCCGTCACCCCTTTGCTGGGGTTGACCCAGCGGCGGGGTCAGTTCTTCCGGTTCCGGCAGGCGCGAGCGGTAGAGCTTGGACAGGATGGCAGCGATGTCTTCGGCCGAGCGGTTCTGGATCAGCACCTGCGCCATGGCGCGGTCCTCGTCCGACACGTCCTCGGTCAGCAGCGGATCATGCAGGAAGCGCTCGCGGTCGAGCGCCCTCACCTCGTCCGCCGTCGGCGCGTCCATCCATTTTGGCGTCAGCTTGGCATCCTGGATCAGCCGCTCGGCGCGGCGATAGCGCGCCTGCGACACCACCATCACGCTGATGCCCTTGCGGCCCGCGCGCCCGGTGCGGCCGCTGCGGTGTTGCAGGATCTCGGCATTCACCGGGAGATCGGCATGGATAACCAGGTTGAGGTTGGGCAGATCGATGCCGCGCGCGGCCACATCTGTCGCGACGCAGACGCGGGCGCGGCCATCTCGCAGCGCCTGAAGCGCCTGGTTGCGCTCGCTCTGGCTGAGTTCGCCGGAAAGGTAGACGGCGGAAAAGCCGCGCTCCACCAGCATCGCCTGCAAGTGGCGTACGGAGTCGCGCGTGTTGCAGAAGATGATGCTGGCCGGCGAATCAATATGCCGGAGCACGTTGACGATCGCGAGTTCCGCCTCCTTGTGGGCGACGCGGAGCGCGCGATACTCGATATCGACATGGCCCTTCTCGCCCGCCG
>JBOFUS010000666.1:0-5499 GCA_051652685.1 Beijerinckiaceae bacterium | reverse complement strand
TGGCGGTCGTCGGCTGGCATCTGCTTGCAGGGCTGGTGGTGTTCGCTGTCGTCTTCGGGATGTTTGCAGCCGGCTGGATTGGCGGAGGCGACGCGAAATTTGTCGTCGGGATCGCCATGTGGATGGGGTTCGGGCAGATTCTGGAATTCCTGACGCTTGCCTCGATCCTCGGTGGCATGCTCACGATGGCGCTGCTTTGGTTTCGCCAGTTCCCGCTTCCGCAGGCCGTCTGCCGGCTTCCGTGGGCGCTGCATCTCCACCACCACCGGACAGGCGTCCCCTACGGAATCGCGCTTGGCGTGGCTGCTCTCATCGTCCTCCCGCATTCCGACGTCTGGCGACTTGCATACTGATGCGCAACATACAGCGCTGATTCATACGTTCGATTAACCATAACTTGACCTTTCCCTGATCATATCCGTGGCAGGCGCAGTTGAGCGCATCGCGTGGTGTCCGGGATGAAACCTGCAAAACTGATGGTGTTGGGTGTGGCGGGTGTGGCCGCTCTTTCCGCCGTGTGGCTGACCTCCGGACTTCGGGAGAAACCCACGATAATCCAGCAGCTTGCGCCGACAGCTGCGCCACTGAACTTGACGGAAGTCCTGGTCGCGGCGGTCGATCTGCCGGTCGGATCTTCAGTGACGACGGAACAGCTGCGCTGGCAGACGTGGCCATCTGCTGCGGTTTCCGAGTTCATGATCGACAAGAAGACGTCGCCTGACGCGTTGACAGAGATCGTCGGGGCCATCGCCCGTGGTCCATCGCTGACTGGCGAGCCCATCCGTCGCGACAAGATGATCAAGGGTGTGAACGGGGGCTTCATGTCGGCGGTGCTGCCGACCGGCATGCGCGCCATCGCCATCAATATCGCATCCAGCGGCGCCAAGAGCGCCGGCGGCTTCATCCTCCCCAACGACCGCGTGGACATCATCCGCACCGCCCGCGACGATCAGGCGACCAAGCTGAAGCAGACCGATACATTCGTTTCCGAAACGATCCTGCAGAACATCCGCGTTCTGGCCATCGGACAGAACATCCAGGAGCGGAACGGCGAAAAGGTCGTCGTCGGCGAAACCGCCACCCTCGAGCTTGAGCCGCGCCAGTCCGAAGCCATCGCGCTGGCCCAGCGCACCGGTGAGCTCTCGCTGGCACTCAGGAGCCTCTCGGACGGTAACAAGCCGCCGGAGCCCACAAGAAGCGACGAAAGCGGCGAGCTGACTGTCATCCGCTTCGGCGTCACCTCCACCACCAACACGAAGTGAGCCCGGCCATGATCCTCAAGGCGAACAGGAAGCACCTCGTCCGCTTCTGCGCGGCCATCGCGGTTCTGGCAGGCCACGGCCCGGCATTCGCGCAGGACGGTGTGCAGTTCACGCGCTCGGCCGCTCCAAGAATGGAAGCCGGCCGGGCCGACCAGATGATGGCGCGCACGATCGAGATGGGCGTCGGCCGCTCCATCGTCGTCGATCTTCCCCGCGATGCGAAGGAAGTCTTCGTGGCCAACCCGGCCATTGCCAATGCGGTTGTCCGGTCAGCACGCAAGCTCTTTGTCATCGGCGTTGCCAACGGGGCCACGACAATCATGGCGCTGGACGCGGAAGGCCGACAGATCGCTGCGCTGGAGATGCAAATCGGCCGCGAACCGGGCCTCCTCCAGAAAACGATCAAGGCAGCATTGCCCGCCGCCGACGTCCGTGCCGTCAGCATCGGTGACTCCATCGTGCTGACCGGTACGGTGGACACGGTGCTTGAGGCCCAGAAGGCAGTCGATATCGCCAAGGGCTTCGTCGGTCTTCAGCAGACATCCACGGGCAACATCGAGGGCAAGGTCATCAACTCGATCTCGGTCCGCGGCAAGGACCAGGTCATGCTCAAAGTCACCATCGCCGAGGTCAAGCGTACAGCGGTCAAGCAGCTCGGCGTCAACCTGAGGGGGGCCTGGGAACTTGCTGGCAAGACCTTTGGCGGCAATATCACCAACAACTTCACGGCAGGCCTCATCTCGCCGACAAGCGCCATCGGCGCGGGTGCACAGATCGGGACTGAGCTGCAAAAGTCCATCGACCTGAGAATGCTTGAGCGTCACGGCATTCTGCGGACTCTTGCAGAGCCCACGCTGACGGCCATATCCGGTGAAACAGCGAAGTTCGTGGCGGGTGGCGAAATCCCCGTGCCTTCATCAGAAGAGACAACGGCCAGCAGCGCGCTGCTTGGTGCGGGCACGACACGCCTCACCGTGACCTACAAGCCCTATGGTGTGATGCTGAACTTCACGCCCGTGGTTCTCTCCGAAGGACGCATCTCACTCGCGATCGCCACGGAAGTGACGGAAGTTGACGCCGAAAGTTCGCTCTCCTTCGGGCGGACAAATTCCCCGGCGTTCCGCACGCGCAAGGCCTTCACCACCATCGAACTGCCTTCCGGCGGGTCGCTTGTCACCGCCGGCCTGATCCAGCAGGTGTCGCGCCAGGCTTTGAATGGCGTGCCGGGCCTGATCAACCTTCCGGTTCTGGGCTCGCTCTTTCGCTCGCGCGACTATCTGCGCGAGGATACCGAGCTGATGATCATTGTCACGCCGTTCATCGCCAAGCCGTCGGGTCCGAAGGCCCTGTCCAGGCCCGATGATGGTTTCACCGAAGCATCCGATCCGAGCACCTTGCTGCTCGGCCGTCTCAACCGCGTCTACGGCGCTTCCGGTGGCGTTGCGCCTCCGGCTCCCTATCGTGGCAAAGTGGGGTTCATCCATGAGTAACGTCCGCATTTGTCACCGCGCGCATCCATCGCCGCGCGTCTTCGTGCTGGTCATCCTGGGTGCAACGCTGCTTTCCGCCTGCGCGCAGCGACACGACGTCACCGGTTCCGTTCCGGCAGACTTCCGGGATCGCCATCCCATCACGCTCGCAAGAAGCAGCGCCGTCCTCGACGTTTTCGCTTCTGGACCGACGCTCGACCGGCGGCAGACGGAAGATGTTCGTGGATTCGTCCGCGACTATCGCGAGAATGGTGAAGGCGCAATCATCGCATACCTGCCGGCTGGCCCGGGAGGGACAGGCGCGCGTGGTCTTGATGGTGTCCGTCGGGCTCTGAGCGCCGCCGGGGTCGGCGGGCGGTTGCAGATCGCGCATTACCACCCGGAGCCAGGCACCGGCGGACCGATCCGCCTGTCCTTCACGAAGCTTCAGGCAAAGGTCGAAAGCAACTGCGGATACGAGGGCGAGGAAATCGTTCCGACCCGTTGGGGAGCCAACGCGGTGAACCGCTCCGCGCAGAACTTCGGCTGCGCGCATCAGCGCAATATTGCTGCGCAGATCGCCGATCCCCGCGATCTTGTCCGCCCGCGTGAGCCTGGCCCGGTTGACGGGACTCGCCGCCTCAACAGCATTGAGCGTCTGCGCGATCAGGAAACGAGCCCCATCGAGCCGACAGGCAAGAACATCGAGACGCTGCTCACCAGACCATAATCGACTGCCCAACCCCAGGTTTCGCCATGGACAACCAGGATCACATTGCCCCGCTGCCGCGCGTCGCCATCCAGGCGTTCTGCGAGACGCCGGACATCAAGAGCGCGCTGCTCGCGCTGCCGTCCGACCGACGCATGGTCAAAGCCATGCTCAAGGTGCAGGACGGTGGCATCTCGGCCTGCCTCGAAGCCTATCGCGGCGCGCCGACACCCAACATTATCATTGTCGAGGCCAACGCCGACCGGAACGGCCTGCTCGTGCGCCTTGATGAACTGGCCCAGTACTGCGACGCCGGCACGCGGGTTGTGGTGATCGGACACGCCAATGACGTGCATCTCTACCGCGATCTGATGCGGCGTGGTGTGAGCGAATACCTGATCGCGCCCGTCAACAGCGTCGATCTGGTCGCTGCCCTTTCGGGCATCTACACCGCTGAAGGGTCCGGAACCGTTGGCCGCGCCGTCGCTGTCTATGGTGCAAAAGGCGGCGTTGGCGCATCGACTGTCGCCCATAATCTCGCCTTCCACATCGCCACGCGGCTGCAACTCGCCACCACGATCATCGATTTTGACCTTCCCTTCGGCACTGCCGGCCTGAACTTCAACCAGGATCCGCCCCAGGGCATCGCCGAGGCCGTCTTTGCCCCTGACCGTCTGGACATGAACGTCGTTGACAGGCTGACGTCGAAATGTGCCGAGAACCTGTCGATCCTCTCAGCCCCCGCGACGCTCGACCGGACGTATGATTTCCGCGAGACGGATTTCGACGCTCTCATCGACATCCTGCGCTCGACGACGCCGATGATCGTCTATGATCTTCCCCATGTCTGGAATGCCTGGACGCGCCGGGCCCTTGTAGGTGCCGACGAGATCGTGATCGTAGCCGTTCCGGATCTCGCCAATCTGCGCAACACCAAAACGCTGCTGGATACACTTCGTCAGGCGCGGCCGAACGACAAGCCACCCCATGTGATGTTGAACCTCGTGGGCGTGCCCAAGCGGCCGGAGATTGGCGTGGCGGAATTCGCCAAGGCGCTTGATGTCGAACTTGCAGCCGCGCTGCCTTTCGATCCTGCCCATTTCGGTGCGGCTGCAAACAACGGCCAGATGCTGTCCGAAGTCGCGAACAAATCAAAGACAGTTGAAATGATCATGGAGCTGGCGGGTCGGGTGACGGGCCGCGCGGAAGGCAAGGTCGGCCGCAAGTCGATCCTTGAACCGCTTCTCAGCCGTATCGGTATCAAGGCCGCCTGAACGCGTCCGGATTGACAAGGGAGTAGGTGCGCCATGTTTGGAAAGCGCGCGGCGTTTGGTGGCGGGGCGGCGGCGGGTGGTGTACCCGGCGGCGGCTTTTCGCAACCTTCTGCTCCTTCTCTTCCGACCACCACGTCGATTTCGCCCGCCGCGCCCGTCAAGCACGCGCCGGCCCCGGCGGCCCGCAAGAATGAAGAATACTACCAGGTCAAATCGACGATCTTCGGTGCGCTGATCGAAGCGATTGACCTTTCCCAGCTGTCGAAGCTCGATGGGGAAAGCGCGCGGGAAGAAATCCGCGATATCGTCGGCGAGATCATCGCGCTCAAGAATCTGGTTATGTCGATCGCCGAGCAAGAGGAAATGCTCGATGATATCTGCAATGATGTCCTGGGTTTTGGGCCGCTGGAACCGCTGCTGGCGCGCGACGACATCGCCGATATCATGGTCAATGGCCCTGAGAAGACGTACATCGAAGTCAGCGGCAAGATCCAGCTGACCAACATCCGCTTCCGCGATGGCGCGCAGCTGATGAACATCTGCCAGCGCATTGTCAGCCAGGTCGGCCGCCGCGTCGACGAAGCCTCCCCGATCTGCGATGCGCGCCTTCTGGACGGCTCCCGCGTCAACGTCATCGCGCCACCGCTGGCGATCGACGGTGCCGCGCTCACCATCCGCAAGTTCAAGAAGGACAAGCTGACGCTCGATCAGCTCGTCCGTTTCGGATCGATTTCGCCCGAGGGCGCGGAGATCCTGAAGATTATCGGCAAGGTGCGCTGCAACGT
>JBOFUS010000665.1:0-1098 GCA_051652685.1 Beijerinckiaceae bacterium | reverse complement strand
GCTGATCGGCACCAGAGGCCTGCGCTCCATTCTCATCGACAATTCCGCGCGCCCCGAACCCAAGGCCCGCTCCATCGCGGACCGCATGGGTGCCGCCTACGTGCCGCTCCCGCGCATGAACGCCGGCGGCATTGCAGCGGCCGTGCGCGCCCATGACGCCCCCCAGTCGGGGGCAAAGCGATGACCGGCAGCCTCGATTTCGAGATCGACGGCGCGGACTGGCCACACCGCCACGCCAGCCACTTCGTGCAGGCGGGCGGCCTGCGCCAGCATGTGCAGGTGATGGGCGAAGGCCCGCCGCTCTTGCTGCTGCATGGCACGGGTGCCTCCAGCCATTCATGGCGCGGGCTCGCCCCCTTGCTGGCCGAGCGTTTCACGGTGATTGCGCCAGACCTGCCGGGCCACGGTTTCACGGGCTATCCCGGCCTCAACGGCCTGTCGATGAAGGGTATGGCGGCGAGCCTGCGCGCGCTGCTCGACAAGCTGGGACTGGAACCCATAGCCGGCATCGGCCACTCGGCAGGCTCCGCCATCCTTATCCGCATGGCGCTGGATTGCGGGCTGAAGCTCGAGCGCATCATCAGCATCAACGGCGCGCTCATGCCTTTCGGCGGGGCCATCGGCCAGCTGTTCCAGCCGCTGGCCCGCATGATGGCGGGACTGCCGCTGATGACCAGCCTCTTTGCGTGGCGCGCGCGTGACCCAGCGGTGGTGGCCGATATTCTCAAGCAGACGGGCTCGAAACTGGATGCCGAAGGCATTCGCTTGTACCAGCGCCTCGCCGGCGACAGTGACCATGTGTCGGGTGCCTTCGGCATGATGGCGAACTGGGATCTGCCGCAGCTGGAACGTGATCTGCCACGCCTCGCCACGCCGCTCAGCCTCATCGTCGGCCAGCGTGACGAGATGGTGCGACCAAGCGTATCGGAAGCTGCCGCGCGGCTTGCCCCGGCGTCCGAGCTCATCCGCCTGTCAGGTCTCGGCCATCTCGCCCATGAGGAAGCGCCCGAGCGCGTGGCCGCCGCCATCTTCGCGGCGCTTGATCGCACTCCGCTGCTCGACCAGCCGTCGCGCGCGTGCCGCATGCTTGCCGCCGGC
>JBOFUS010000664.1:0-7862 GCA_051652685.1 Beijerinckiaceae bacterium | reverse complement strand
ACGAACCTCGGTGCTGACATCTTCGCGGGTGCCCCGGCGCATTGGTTGAAACAGTTCCACAGGAAGCACAATCCGGATGTGGACAAGGTGGTCGCCGAGGCAAAGGCCGCCGACTGGAAGCAGCTTTTCACCAACAAGGTCACGTTCCCCAGCCGCTGGCGCGATGCCGCGCGGCCGGTGCTCGATCCGTGGAAGCTCTCGGTGCCTTATGCCGGCACACAGCGCGTGGTGGCGGAGCGCAACCCGTTCTATTTCAAGGTCGACACCGCAGGGAACCAGCTGCCCTACATCGACCGCGTTACCTATGACGTGATCGAGGACAACCAGGCGCTGATCCTGAAGGCGATCAACGGCGAAATCGACATGCAGAACCGGCATCTCGATACGACCGATGCGCGGCCCCTGCTGGTCCAGAACCAGCAGCGCAGCCGCTATCGCCTGTTCAAGGCACAGCCCGCCTGGTCGAACGCCATGCTGATCAACCTCAACCAGACCTCAAAGAATCCGGTGCTCAGGCCGCTGTTCCGCAACAAGGATTTCCGCGTCGCGCTCAGCCACGCCATCGACCGCGAAGAGCTGAACAAGCTGATCTACGCGCAGCAGAGCCAATCGTGGCAGGCCGCGCCCCGCGAAGGCACGGTGCTTTACGACGAGCGCATGGCCAAGCAGTTCACCGAGCATGACCCGGCAAAGGCGAACGCACTGCTCGATGCCATCGGCCTGACGAAGAAGGACGGCGACGGCTTCCGGCTGCATGCCGATGGCTCGCGCATCAGCTTCGCCGTCGACGTGCTGACCACCAGCCAGATCCAGGTGGATGCGCTGGAAGTGATCAAGAAATACTGGCGCGTCGTCGGCGTCGAGATGCAGGTGCGCCCGGTGGAGCGCAGCCTCGCCTTCCAGCGCCTGCAATCCAACAACCACGATGCCAATGTCTGGATCGGTGGTGGTGGCTATGACCAGCTCGCGCTGCTCGATCCCAAATGGTATTTTCCGCACGAGTTTGAGTCGAGCTACGCGACCGCCTGGGGCATCCACTTCCAGAACGCGGGCTCGCCGGTGGCTGAGGAGCCCTCTCCTGCCGCAAAGAAGCAGCAACAGCTGTTCGTGTCGCTTCAGCAGAAGCCGACGACAGCGGAGCAACTGGCGGTGATGAAGGAGATTCTCGCCATTGCGCGCGATGAATTCTACGTCATCGGCACCAATCTGGAGCCGGACCGGTTTGGCATCGTCAAGGCCAACATGCGCAACGTGCCGGCGCAGATGCCGAACACGTTTTTCTACATGACGCCGGGCCCGACGCAGCCCGAACAGTATTACTACCGGTGAGTGGGGTGGAGCGCGCTTCCTATCCGTCATTGCGAGGAGCGCAGCGACGAAGCAATCCAGCCAAGGCCTCGGGACGCGCGAAGCCGTTGTCGCTTCTCCGGGACCGCCGACTGGATTGCTTCGCTTCGCTCGCAATGACGGGGCAGAACGTCTGATGCTCGTCTACATCCTCCGGCGCATCTTCTATATGATCCCGACGCTGATCGTGATCTCGATCGTGTCCTTTGTCATCATCCAGCTGCCGCCCGGCGATTTTCTCACGAACCTGACAGCGCGCATGGCGGAACAGGGCGAGAAGATCGACAACTCGACGCTGGAGGCTCTTAAACTGCGCTACGGGCTCGATGAATCCTGGGCCGTACAATACTGGAAATGGATCTCCGGCATCGTTTTGCACGGCGATTTCGGCCAATCCTTCGAGTGGAACAAGCCGGTCG
Source organism: Beijerinckiaceae bacterium (assembly GCA_051652685.1). GTDB lineage: Bacteria > Pseudomonadota > Alphaproteobacteria > Rhizobiales > Beijerinckiaceae > JADCCX01. The sequence goes on along the minus strand of JBOFUS010000664.1, from coordinate 6,096 downwards.
CCGAACTGATGTGGGAGCGCATGGGGCTGACGACCGCCGTGTCCGTCGCCACGCTCATTTTCATCTGGGGGGTGGCATTCCCTATCGGCATCTATTCGGCGGTGAAGAAGTATTCCGTCGGCGACTATGCCATCACGACGCTGAGCTTCCTGGGCCTCGCCATCCCGAATTTCCTGCTGGCGCTCGTCATCATGTATGTCGGCTCGCGCTGGTTCGACGTGCCGGTCAACGGCCTCTTCTCCGACGACTACGTCAACGCGGACTGGAGCTGGGGCAAGGTGAAGGACTTTCTGGCCCATCTGTGGGTGCCGGTCTTCGTGCTGGGCGTGGCTGGCGTGGCGAAGCTGACGCGCATCATGCGGGCCAACCTGCTGGACGAGATCAACAAGCCGTACGTTGAAACGGCGCGCGCCAAGGGGTTGCCGGAGTTCCGGCTGCTGATGAAGTATCCCGTGCGCGTCTCGCTCAATCCGTTCATCTCCACCATCGGCTGGGTGTTGCCGACGCTTGTTTCGGGCAGCGTTGTCGTGGCCGTGGTGCTGTCGCTGCCGCTGTCAGGCCCGCTCCTGCTGAACGCACTTTTCGCGCAGGACATGTATCTCGCCGGGTCCTTCATTCTGGTGATGAGCGTGCTGACCCTGATCGGCACGCTGATCTCGGACCTGATGCTTGCGTGGCTCGACCCGCGCATCCGCTACGAGTGACGCCGATGGCCGCTGTCGAGATTGCCACGGGCGCGGACGCCGCGCCGCCGGAGAAGCGCCGCAAGGCCGTCGCCGGCCAGTGGACGCTGATGTGGTGGCGCTTCCGCCGCCACCGGCTGGCGGTCTGGAGCGCATGGATCGTGGCTGCGCTCTATCTTGTGGCGGCCTTGTCCAGCTTCATCGCGCCGCGCTCCACCGAGCATTTCGACGCCGGCTACACCTACGCCCCGCCGCAAGGCCTGAAGTTCTTTCAGACCGACGCGAAGGGTGTGACGCATCCCTTGTCCGTCATCGGTTACAACGTGACAATCGATCCGATCGCGCTGAACCGCCGGTTCGTCAGCGATCCCGCGCAGGTGATCCCGGTGACGTTCTTCGCGCGCGGCGAGACCTATCGCTTCTGGGGCCTGATCGAGACCAACCTTCGGCTCATCGGCCCGGTCGATGCGAAGCAGCCCTTCTATCTCTGGGGTGCCGACAGGCTTGGCCGCGACGTCTTCTCGCGCACCATCCACGGCACCGGAGTGTCTATGTCCATCGGCCTCATCGGCGTGGCGATCAGCCTGTTGCTGGGCATCCTGCTGGGTGGGTTGTCCGGTCTTTACGGCGGCTGGATCGACGAGCTGATCCAGCGCACCATCGATTTCCTGAAGTCAATCCCGACCATCCCGCTGTGGATGGGGCTCGCCGCTGCCATCCCCATCAACACCGATCCGCTGGTCGTGTATTTCTGGATCACGGTGATCCTCTCGCTGATCGGCTGGACCGATCTGGCGCGCGTGGTGCGCGGGCGGTTCCTGGCGTTGCGCACGGAGGACTTCGTCATCGCCGCGCGGCTCGACGGCTGCAGGAAGGGCCGCGTCATCTTCCGGCACATGGTGCCCTCCTTCATGAGCCATATCATCGCCTCGGTGACGCTGGCGATCCCGACGATGATCCTTGCGGAAACCGCGCTGTCGTTCCTCGGCATCGGGCTGAAGCCCCCTGTCGTCAGCTGGGGCGTGCTGCTGAAGGAGGCGCAGAACATCCTCGCCGTTGCCGAAGCTCCCTGGCTCTTCGCGCCGGGGCTTGCGGTGGTGATCGCGGTGCTGGCCTTCAATTTTCTCGGCGATGGCCTGAGGGATGCGGCGGACCCCTATGCCTGACCCGACACCGCTCATCTCGATCCGCGATCTCAAGGTCCACTTCCCCACCGACGAAGGCCTCGTCAAGGCCGTTGACGGCGTCGATTTCGACATCCCGCGCGGCCGCACCGTTTGCGTCGTGGGCGAAAGCGGCTCGGGCAAGAGCATCACGGCCCGCGCCATCCTCAACCAGGTGCCGAAACCGGGAAGCATCGTTGCGGGTACCATCAGGTTTGAGGGCGACGCCAAGGTCGATATTGCCGCGCTGGACAGGCGCGGGGAGGCCATACGCGCCATCCGTGGCCGCGAGATCGCGCTGATTTCGCAGGAGCCGATGGCGGCGCTCTCGCCTGTCCACACCATCGGCAACCAGATCGTCGAGGCTATCCGCCTGCATCTGCCGCTGACAAAGAAACAGGCGCGCGAGCGGGCAGCCGAGATGCTGGGCAAGGTTGGTATCCCGAAGCCCAAGGACCGGCTCGACAGCTATTCCTTCGAGCTGTCCGGCGGCATGCGCCAGCGGGTCTGCATCGCCATGGCGCTCTCCTGCGAGCCCAAGCTGCTGATTGCGGACGAACCGACGACGGCGCTCGATGTGACGACGCAAGCGAATATCCTCGATCTGATCGCCGAATTCCAGCAAAAGCTCGGCATGTCGGTGTTGTTCATCACCCATGATCTCGGCGTCGTGGCCGAGATCGCCGACGAGATGGTGGTGATGTATCTCGGCCGCGTGGCGGAGCGTGGCAGCGTCGAGGATGTCTTCGCCAACCCCCGCCACCCCTACACGCAGGCGCTGCTGCGCTCGGTGCCGCGCATGGGGCGCGGTGCGCGCGAGCGGCTGTACTCGATCCCGGGCATGGTGCCGAACCCCTTCGACCGGCCGGAAGGCTGCGGCTTCAACCCCCGCTGCGAGCAGCGCATCGCGGGTCGCTGCGAGATGGTTGATCCGGGGATGACGCTGTTTGGCGACGGCGGCGCGGCGCGTTGTCATCTCCATGGGGGTGTGGCGTGAGCACCCACCCCCTCCTCGCCGTCCGCGATCTCAAGATGTATTTCCCCAAGCGCGGCGGGTTGCTGCGCCGCGTGACCGGCCATGTGAAGGCGGTTGACGGCGTCTCCTTCGATATCCGCCATGGCGAGACGCTGAGCCTTGTGGGCGAAAGCGGCTGCGGCAAATCCACCGCGAGCCGCTGCATCCTGCGCGTTTATGACCCGACGGCAGGAGCAATGACCTATCAGCCGGCGAAAGGAGGGCCGGTCGATCTGGCACAGCTTTCCGAAAACGAGCTGACGCCGCTCCGCCGCGAGATCCGCGTGGTGTTCCAGGACCCGCAGGCCTCTCTCAACCCGCGCCTGCCCGTAATCGACGTGATCGGCGAGGCGTTGCAGGTCAACGGGCTAGCCACCGGCTCGGAGCTTGAGGACCGCGTCGCGGCGCTGATGCAGAAAGTGGGGCTGCGGCCCGAATACATGCGTCGCTATCCCCACGCCTTCTCGGGCGGCGAGCGCCAACGCATCGGCATTGCCCGCGCGCTGATCACCAACCCGCGGCTGGTCATCGCCGACGAGGCCGTGTCGGCGCTGGATGTCAGCGTGCGGGCACAAACCATCAACCTGTTGCAGGACCTGCAGGCAGAATTTGGCCTGACCTATCTCTTTGTCGCCCATGACATGAGCGTGGTGCAGCACATCTCCACCCGCGTGGCGGTGATGTATGTCGGCCGCATTGTCGAGGTGGCAGATGTCGATGATCTCTTCGACCGGCCGCTGCATCCCTACACCGAGGCGCTGCTCTCGGCCGTGCCTATCCCCAACCCCAAGGCGCGCCGGCGCGGCGACCGTATCCGCCTGCCGGGCGAGGTGGCGGACCCGGCAAATGCGCCGGCGGGTTGCCATTTCCATCCGCGCTGCAGGTTTGCGACCGACATCTGCAAGACGGCCTCGCCGCCGCTCAGGGACATGGGTGGCCGCTCTGTCGCCTGCCACCACGCCGACAGCCTGACGCTCGCCGGCGTCGCCGACATCGATTGAGGACCAGACCATGGCCGCCATCATCCGCGCCGCCGACAACGGCAATCGCCCGCTGGTGGATCAGGGCGACGCCACACTGTCACTGACGTACTTCAACCTGCTGAAGCTGAAAGCCGGCGAACGGCATGCATTCAGGTTGCCGGCGCATGAAAGTGTGATCGTGCCCATGTCGGGCGTCGTGGATATCACGGTGACTGGCGAGGCTTTCGATGCGGTCGGCGGTCGTCGTGACGTTTGGTCCGGCACGGCCGATTCCGTCTATGCACCCGTCGATTGCGACATCACACTGCTGGCCCGCAGCGACGCCGAGATCGCGGTTGCGGGCGGCGCGACCGACGTCGCAACCAAAGCCTTCCGTATCGCGCCTGATGCGGTTGAGATGGTGGATGTCGGCTCGCCCGACACCCATAGCCGGCGGCGCATCTTCCATATCCTCGGCCAGAACGGCAATGGCCGCGCCGGCAACCTGCTGGTCTCGGAGCTTTATGCCGATGATGGCTGCTGGTCCGGCTATCCACCGCACAAGCACGACGAAGACCGGGTCGGCGAGACCGATCACGAAGAGCTCTACCACTACCGCTTTGACCCGCCGACCGGCTTCGGTGCGCAGATCTGCTACCGCGCCGGTGAAGAGCCACAGGCCTTCGTGACGCGGGACGGCGACACCTTCCTGCTCGACAAGGGCTATCATCCGACCGTGACCTCGCCCGGACACAGGTCCTATATCTTCACGATCCTTGTCGGCCGCACCAAGCGCGGCCTCGTGCAGCATTTCGATCCGGCGCATGCCGCGATCGTGGCAAAGATCCCCGGCATCCAGGCGATGCGTGACATGTTCAAATGAGGCAATGATGACCTTCTCCATGAACCATTTCTCTCTCAAGGGCCGCGTGGCGCTGGTTACCGGCTCCAGCCGGGGGCTCGGCTTTTCGATGGCGCGGGGGCTGGCGCTGGCCGGCGCGCATGTGGCGCTCAACAGCCGCGATGCTGCGGCGGTGGACGCGGCGGTCGTGAAACTCAAGGCTGAAGGCCTGTCGGCTTCGGCGGCCCCATTCGACGTGACGGATGAAGGCGCGGCCGGCGCGGCGGTCCATGCACTCGTCGCCGCCCAGGGCGGCCTCGATATCCTCGTCAACAATGCCGGCCTGCAAATCCGTGCCCCGTTCCTCGACCAGACCATGGCGAATTGGCGGCGCATGTTCGACACCCATGTCTTCGCCGCCGTCACGATGGCGCAGTTTGCCGTTCCCGCCATGAAGGCGCGCGGCGGCGGCAAAATCGTCAACGTCTGCTCGCTGATGAGCGAGGTCGCCCGGCCCACCGTCGCGCCCTACACGGCGGCCAAAGGCGCGCTGAAGATGCTGACCAAATCGATGGCCGTGGAGTTTGCCGCCGACAACATCCAGGCCAACGGCATCGCGCCCGGTTACTACGCCACCGAACTCAACCGCGCGCTGATGGACAATCCCGAGTTCGACGCCTTCGTGAAGCGCCGCACGCCCGTCGGCCGCTGGGGCGATCCGGATGAGCTCGCCGGTGCCTGCGTCTTCCTCGCCTCGCCTGCCGCCAGCTTCGTGACGGGCCAGATCCTCGCCGTCGACGGCGGTGTGCTGGCGGCGCTGTGAAAGACATCATGACCACCACGATCACCCTCGACCTCACGCAATCCATCGGCCCGCAGAAGAAGTTCTGGCGTTCCACCGGCTTCACGCCTGCCGAATTGCTGCTGTTGCCGGAGATGCGGCAGACGCTGGACTATCTTTCGGCGTTGCCGAACCGGGGTGTCGAGTATCAGCGGGTCCACTACCTGCTGAACCTCGCACGCTGCGAGAAGACGGCACTTGGCTGGCGCTATGACTGGTCGGTGCTCGACGAAGCGCTGGACACGCTGGTGTCGCGGCGCTTCAAGCCATTTTTCGAGATCATGGGCAACCCGTCCGACGCCTTCGACGATTTCGAGGACATGGACCAGATCCGCCGCTGGCGCGACCTGACCACCGAAATGGCTGCCCGCTACCGGAATCGCTACGGCGCGGATGAGGTGCGCAGCTGGTATTTCGAAAGCTGGAACGAGCCGGACCTGCCGTGGTGGCCGTGGGGCGAGAAGGGCTACATGAACTATTACGATGCCTGCGTTGAAGGGCTGAAGGCCGTCGATCCGCTGCTGAAGATCGGCGGACCGGGCACCGCGCGGCCGTTATCGTCGATGTTCAAGGCCTTCGTCGCCCATTGCG
>JBOFUS010000663.1:0-1444 GCA_051652685.1 Beijerinckiaceae bacterium | reverse complement strand
GGTGATCGAGAGGATCATGGAGCTTGGCCTCTGCTCCAAAGGCTCTGGGGCCGACAACATCCGCAACGTCACGGGTGGGGCGACCGCCGGTATCGACCCCCAGGAGCTCGCCGACACGCGGCCACTGGCGCGGGAATGGCACCACCACATCCTCAACACACGCACGCTTTCCGGCCTGCCGCGCAAGTTCAACGTGGCGTTTGACGGCGGCGGCGTGATCCCGACGCTGGAGGAAACCAACGACATCGGCTTTCAGGCGGTGAAGGTTGGCGAAGGTGCTGGCGTGGAGCCCGGTCTCTGGTGGCGCATTGTGCTGGGCGGCATCTCCGGCCACCGTGATCTTGCCAGACCCACCGGCTATTTTTGCAACAGCGAGGATTGCACCGCCGTCGCCGACGCCATGATCCGCGTCTTTGTTGCACATGGAGACCGCACCAACCGCGCAAAGGCGCGCCTGAAATATGTGCTCGATGCCTGGGGCTTCGAGAAGTTCATGCGCGAGACGGAAAGCACGCTCGGCCGCCAGCTCGCGCGGATCGCCGAGAGCGCGGTTGCCCCCCGCCCCGCCTTCGACCGCGCAGCGCATATCGGCGTTCATGGCCAGAAGCAGGGCGGACTGAACTGGATCGGCGTCACGGTTCCGGTTGGGCAGCTGACATTGCCGCAGATGCGCGGGCTGGCGGCGCTCAGCGCAAAGCATGGCGATGGTGATATCCGGCTGACTGTCTGGCAGAACCTGCTGCTTTCCGGCGTGGCGGATGCCGATGTGGCGACGGTGGTTGCAGGCGTCGAGGCGCTGGGCCTTTCCACTTCCGCCACATCGCTGCGCGCCGGCCTTGTCGCCTGCACAGGGGCGACCGGCTGCAAATTCGCCGCCGCGCATACCAAGGAAGACGCGCTGAAGATCGCCGACCATGTCGATGCGCGGCTTTCGCTGAATCAGCCAGTCAACGTGCACCTCACCGGCTGCCACCATTCCTGCGCCCAGCACTACATCGGTGACATCGGACTGATTGGTGCGAAGGTGCCGGTCAATGATGATGGCGATTCCGTCGAAGGCTACGACATCGTCGTAGGTGGCGGCTTTGCCGATGCGGCGAAGATTGGTCGCGAGTTATGGAAAGGCGTGAAGGCAGAGGATGCGCCGGCTCGCGTCGCGCAGTTGCTCGCCGCATGGCAAGGCCACCGCGCTGATCCGGCCGAAAGCTTCCACGCCTTCTCGAACCGGCTGGACAATGAAGCACTGAAGCAGCTGGCGGAAGCGGAGGAGGGTTGATGTCGATCCAGCTTCCAACGGTGAAGACATTCGATCTGCTGCCCGAAAACGCGCCATTCTCGCCGGATCAGCGTGTCTGGTTGAGTGGATTCTTTGCCGGGTATCTCAATCTCGACACGCAGGCCGTGACGGCGCTGTCGCCGGGTGAAACAGCGACACTCCTGAACG
>JBOFUS010000662.1:0-1372 GCA_051652685.1 Beijerinckiaceae bacterium | reverse complement strand
AAGGCTGCGCGCGCGTGGCGTGCCCGAAGCAGCAGCGTTCATCATGACGTCCTCCCAAATCGTCGGAAGCCCGTTGAATCACGCCAAAATCAATCCGTCACAAAATCCTGAAACGCCTTAACCTGACCTCGTTGCCCTGTTCTTCAGCCGCGGCCGCGGCGTCAGGGCGGTGAACGGGGTAGACCTTGCGGTGCGCGAAGGAGAGGTCGTTGCCCTCGTTGGTGGTTCGGGCTCGGGCAAGACGACGCTAGGCCGCGCGATGCTAAGGCTGGTCGATCCATCGGCAGGCCAAGTGCTTTTCCGTGGGGAGGATATGACCAGGCTGCAGCGCCAGGCGTTGCTGCCCTTTCGTCGCGCCTGCCAGATCATCTTCCAGGATCCGTTTTCCTCGCTCGATCCACGCATGCGCATCGGTGCGATCGTGAAGGAGGCGCTGCGTTTCGAGGATGCGTCGGTGGCGGAATGCGCAAAACGCACCGAGGCAGCACTCGATGAGGTCAGCCTTGGCGGACTGGGCATGCGCTTTCCCCACGAACTCTCCGGCGGCCAGCGCCAGCGGGTCGCGATTGCCCGCGCGCTGGTGCGGCGGCCGGCCTTCGTGGTGGCCGACGAACCGGTTTCAGCGCTCGACATGACCATCCAGAAGCAGGTGCTGACGCTCATCCGCGATCTGCAGCGGCAGCGCGGCTTCGCGTGCCTTTTCGTCAGCCACGATCTCGCGGCGGTCGAGGAAATCGCCGACCGGGTCGTGGTGATGGAAAAGGGCAGGATCGCGGAAGAAGGCCTGCGCGATGACATCTTCGACGCACCTCAACACCCCTACACAAGGGCGCTGCTTGCAGCCTCGCCGCGCATCTGAGGTACGACAATGACTGACCGCATGCCACCCATACCGCCGGACCAGCTGACGCCTGATCAACACAAGGCGGCGGCGGTGTTCAAGGCAGAGCGCGGAAGCGCGGTGTTCGGCCCGTTCATCCCCCTGCTCCGCTCGCCGGAGCTGATGCTTCGTTTCCAGCAGGTCGGCATCCACTGCCGCTATCACAGCGCCATAGGCCTCAGGCTGACGGAGTTCACAATCCTGATGGTGGCGCGCCGGCATCACCAGAGTGTCGAATGGGCCATCCACGCCCCCATCGCCGAGGACGCCGGCGTTGCGCCACAGACAATCTCGGCCCTTTCCTCCGGTCGCCGGCCTGCGACGATGACCGAGGACGAGACGCTCGTTTTCGATGCCATCAACGAGCTCTGGTCCCATCGTGGCTGGTCCGATCCGACCTATGCGGCGATGACCGCGCGTTTCGGCGAGACGGGCGTGGTCGATCTCATTGGAACCATCGGCTATTACGCGACCATTGCCATGGTCATGAAT
>JBOFUS010000661.1:0-5009 GCA_051652685.1 Beijerinckiaceae bacterium | reverse complement strand
CGGAGTTTCATGATCACGAAGACCGCGAGTCCGAGAAATACAAGTGTGAGGATCATGCTGCTATCATTGCCGGACATGGCGGTTGAAATCCCTTGGCGATAGGCCCGGAGGCGACTGAGGCGCACAGCCGCTGCTTGCCAGCCGCGACCATCATTCGCATATGTGGTGGAGGAGGTAGCATCCGCCAGCCTCAGCGACAAGATTCCGCAACAATCGGCCCAGATATCATGCCTCGCCTGTCGCCCCTTACGCTGCTGATTGCCATTGTTGGATGGATCGCAGCTGAAATGTTCGCATTCCATCTGGTTGCCGGCTGGACGGGCGGGCTGCTGGCCTTCTTGCTGTTCGTGCTGAAATCAGTCGCAGGGTTCGCTTTCGTCGGCCGCCTGGTCCGCCATAAACTGAAGGGGCTGGCCGGCTTCCGCATCGTGAGCCTGGAAGGACGCGCAGCCACGGAAGCCGGGTTGAAGGTTCTTGGCGCGATACTCCTCGTTGTACCCGGCTTTCTCGCCGGGCTTGTCGGTCTCGCGCTATTGACCCCGTCGTTTCGTGGGGCCTGGCTGAGGCGCACCGCCCGGCGAACGCCAGGCCCACGCGAGATCGATCTGACGAGTGGCGACTGGCGGGACACCACACCCTCCCGGCGCAGAATCCGTCGCAAGAGCACAAATCCGGACGCATGAGCGCCTTGTCCCGATGTCGCTAAGCTGATAGCGCGTGCCGCGAACGATTTCGATCAAGGTCAAAAGGAAATCCGCATGTCGGCTGGGACCAACGGGGCAGCGACCCCTGACGCCAACTCCGGCCCCGCGCTGAACGCGCTCGGCCAGTATACGAAGGACTTCTCCTTTGAAAATCCCCATGCGCCGCAGTCACTCGGCCCGCAGGAGAACGCGCCGCAGATCAGCATCCAGGTCAACGTCAATGCCCGCCAGCTCGCGGCCGACGACTTCGAGGTCGAGCTGAAGCTGGAAGGCGGCGCCGGCGAAGGCGCAGGGACGCTTTTCAAGTTCGACCTTACGTATTGCGGTATCTTCCGGGCGATGAACATTCCGCAGGACCAGCTTGGTCCGGTGGTGATGATCGAGTGCCCGCGCCTTCTCTTCCCCTTCGCACGCCAGTTGATCGCGGACGCTGTCCGCAACGGCGGCTTTCCGCCGCTTTACATCGATCCGATCGATTTCGGAACGCTCTATCAACAGCGGATGCAGGATCAGGCTGCGGCGGCAGCCGCAACGAGCTGATGGAAAACGGCCAAAAGGCCCTTTGAATTCAAGGGCTCCGACCGGCAGTTCCTTGCTTCCTTCGATGGGACCGGTTTCCTTCAAGTCCGGCCTGAGGTCATGATCGGGAAGGGCGCCCGGTTTCCCCATGGGCGGGCGTCTGTCATCCTACCCCAGTGCTTGCCGCCCCGATGCGTACAGCCCTGATGCTTGGCGAAACTGGTGGCAGGAACTGCTGAAAGAAGACAGAAATGGCGCTGAAGGTCACGACCTGGAACATCAATTCCGTGCGCCTGCGGATCGGCCTCGTTGCGCGTTTCGTGGCAGAACAGGCACCGGATGTACTCTGCCTTCAGGAAACCAAGTGTCCGGATGAGCAGCTGCCGCTGGCCGATTTCCGCGCCATGGGTTTTCCGCATTTCGTCACGCGTGGCCAGAAGGGCTACAACGGCGTCGCCATCCTGTCGCGCTTTCCGCTGGAGGCTGTCGGCCATGAGCCATTCGGTGGGGGAGACGACGCCCGGCACATCTCCGCGCGGCTTGGCGCAGCGGCGGGCGTGGCGGCAGGAATCACGGTGCATAACCTGTATGTTCCGGCCGGCGGTGACATTGCCGACCCGGAGGCAAACGCCAAGTTTGCGCATAAGTTGCGCTTCCTCGACGATCTGACGCGCTGGGCCGAAGGTGGCATGGTGGATCGGCGCGCCAATGTTCTCGTCGGTGATCTCAACATTGCTCCCTATGAACACGACGTCTGGAGCCACAAGGCGCTGCTTGACGTGGTCAGCCATACACCCGTCGAGACTGCCGGGCTGGAGCACCTGCGCGGTGCCGGGCGCTGGACGGATGCCGTGCGAAAGTTGAAGCCGGAGCCGGAGAAGGTCTACTCCTGGTGGAGTTACCGCGCAGCCGACTGGAGCGCAGCGGACAAGGGACGGCGGCTCGACCATGTCTGGACGACGGAAGATCTGGCACCCGCCATCGGTGCGGTGCATGTCAGCCGCGAAGTGCGCGGCTGGGAGAAGCCATCCGACCACGCTCCTGTCACAGTCACGCTGGCGCTGTAAGTCAGGTCGCTGCCTCGTCGGCCGCATCCGGCAGAAGGGCACTGATCGCTCTCAACGCGCCGCCAACATCGACAATCCGCTGGCCGAACCTGTCGCGAATGCGGGCGGCGGTGCCCGGATACTCGGTCAGGACGCGGCGCATGAGGTGGCGCGGGATGCGGCGCAATGTGGTGGGCTCCGCTGCAGAAGCCGAGACAGGACGCGCCGTCTGCGTGAACAATGCCAGCTCGCCTACCAGCGCGCCGGGACCGTGCAATTCCTCCGTCTCGCCGTCAGTCAGCGACAGCCGGCCCGTGACCACGAGATAACCGCCATCTGACACATCGCCCTGGCGGAAAAGCAGATCACCTGGCCGCAACATGCGCGTGTCGGCGGAAAAGGCGATCAACCGAATGGCTTCAACCTCGAAGAGCGAAAAGAGCGGGTTTGCCTGAAACTGGCCGATATCGCTGTCGAGCGCCATGGTTCCTGAGCCTCAGGGAACGAGCTTGTAGCCACCGGCATCGGTGACGAGTATGCGGGCATTGCCCGGGTCTTTCTCGATTTTTTGCCTCAGGCGGTAGACGTGGGTCTCCAGCGTATGTGTGGTGACGGCAGCGTTGTAGCCCCAGACCTCCTGGAGCAGCACATCACGCTGCACCACGCGCTGGCCGGCGCGGTAGAGATAGCGCAGGATTGCCGTCTCCTTTTCGGTCAGGCGTATCTTGCCACCCTTGTCCGTCACCAGCAGCTTCGCACCCGGCCTGAAGATATAAGGGCCGATATTGAACTGCGCGTCTTCGCTTGCTTCATACTGTCGGAGATGTGCGCGCACCCGCGCAAGCAGCACCGCAAAGCGGAACGGCTTGGTGACATAGTCATTCGCTCCGGCCTCGAGACCCAGCACCGTGTCAGCTTCGGTGTCATTGGCGGTCAGCATGATGATGGGACTCTTGAAACCGTTGCGGCGCATCAGCTTGACGCCTTCGCGTCCATCCATGTCAGGCAGACCGACATCCATGATGACGAGATCGAGATGGTCGCCGCGCACCGCCTGGAGTGCCTCGGCCACGTTCTGCGCCTGCTGCACAGAAAACTCCTCGTGCAGCGCAAGTTGCTCCGCAAGGAGGATACGAAGGTCGTTATCGTCATCGACCAGCAGGATGCGTCGGACATTGCTCATGAAAACCGGTCCTGCCCCAAAATACGTCCCGCCTCTCGCCATTCGACAGAGGCATGATAGTCGGGTTCGCCGACAACGGAAGACAGGAATGACCAGATTCGCGACGTTTGGGCAAATTCGCGTAGTGCGCCGGCCAGGAATGCGAAGTCTTGGACGGCTTAGCGCAGGCCCTTTGACGCTGCCCTGTGCCCTTGGCAAAGGCGGGCTGACCCGCGCCAAGCGCGAAGGCGATGGCAGCACGCCTTTTGGGCGATTCGCGCTCAGAATGCTGTGGTATCGCGCCGATCACGGCCGCCGCCCGCCCTCACGCCTTCCGCTCAGGCGCATCCGGCCTGAGGACGGCTGGTGCGACGCAGCTGGCCATCCGCGCTACAATCGGCCTGTGCAACTGCCGTTCCCGGCCAGTTACGAGTGTATGTGGCGGGATGACCCTCTTTACGACATCGTGATCGAAATCGGCTGGAATGATCGCCCCGCAATCTCCGGACGCGGTAGCGCGATCTTCATCCATATAGCCCGACCCGGCTACATGCCCACCGAAGGTTGTGTTGCGCTGTCCCGAGAAAACATGCGCCGGCTGCTTCCGCTGCTGGGGCGTCACACGAAGATGGTGATCGCCTGAGGCGCTCAGCGCGCACCGAAGATGGCGCTGCCCACACGGACATGTGTTGCGCCAAGCTGGATTGCGGCGTCGAAATCCGCACTCATGCCCATCGACAGAAGCGGCAGATCAAGAGCAGCCGCCAGCTTGTTCAGCAGTGCAAAATGCGGCGACGGTGTCTGTTCGGCAGGCGGAATGCACATCAACCCGTTGATTGTCAGGCCGTGAACGTCGCGACAGCGGGCAACGAAAGCCGCTGCTTCCGCAGGCGCAACGCCGCCCTTCTGCGGTTCGAGCCCGGTGTTCACCTGCACCAGCAGGCGCGGTGCCTGCCCGATTTTCTTGACCGCCCTGGCAAGTGCCACAGCCAGACTTTCACGGTCGAGCGTATGGATTGCGTCGAACAGGCGAACCGCGTCTTCCGCCTTGTTGGATTGCAATGGCCCGATCATATGCAACTCGGCGTCTGGAAAACGCGCTTTCAGCGCCGGCCATTTGCCTTGTGATTCCTGCACGTAGTTTTCGCCGAAGACGCGTTGGCCTGCTTCCAGCAGCGGCAATATCGCCTCGGCGGGAAAGGTCTTCGAGACTGCAATCAGCGCGGCGCTGCCGGCTTCGCGTCCGTGATCGGCTTCGCCACGCCGGATGGCGGCCAGAACCGCCTGCCAGCGCGCAACGATTGCCTCGTTCATCGGCTGGCGGGCTTGCTGGTGCAGGCGGTAGCGAAGCCGAGTGCCGGTACGTCGCATTTGCTGCAGGCGGAAGCGAGCAGCGCGGCGGCAACGACAATGGCGAAGGTCAGACGCGGCATCAGGCGGTTCCTGTTCATGAAGGACAGCGGCATATCATGGATGTTGTTTGTCCGTCACCGGGCGGAAGCCATTTGCCGCCAGCCACGTTTCCGACGGTGCCAGAAGCTGCGCACCTGCCCGGTCAAAAACCCGCCTTGCCTCGCC
>JBOFUS010000660.1:0-4014 GCA_051652685.1 Beijerinckiaceae bacterium | reverse complement strand
AACGCAGTCAGAATTGCGGCGAGCAGAAGCTGGAGCAGGAAGGAGCGCAAACCGAAGGCCTCCGTCACCACAGCGACCAGCGCCACGGGAAGCAACAGCACCGCAAGTGTGAGGCGCGACAGGCCCTCGGCCATCCTGCTGAACCGGTCAATCGCCTCGCCGTCCTGCATCAGACCGTCCATCAGCCTGGCGAACGTCAGCATTGCGCCCTCCAGCAGCGCGCCGCCGAGTTGGGGCTGAATGGCACTGGCAACAGCGAGAAACGCGGCGGCGATAATCGCTGCCAGCAGGATGGCCAGCGGGATCAGCAGGAAGACGCGCAGGATCAGTCGCATGGTCGTCAGGCCTCCGCGCTGGCAGCCGCATAAACGCCCTCGGCCCCGATGCCGCTTTCCAGCATCATGCGGGCACGGGCGCGCAGCTTCTCGGTCTCGCTCTTGAGCTGGCCGCAGGCGGCCAGGATGTCGCGGCCGCGCGGCGTGCGGACGGGCGAGGAATAGCCGGCGTTGAAGACATACTCCGAAAAGCGCTCGATGCGCTCCCAGTCCGAACACTCATAGCTGGAGCCAGGCCAGGGATTGAACGGGATGAGATTGATCTTGGCGGGGATGCCGCGCAGCAGCCTGACCAGTTCCTTCGCCTCGCCAAGGCTGTCGTTGACGCCCTTCAGCATGACATACTCGAACGTGATGCGCCGCGAGTTCGAAAGGCCCGGATAATTCTGGCAGGCGTCGAGCAGCTCGCGGATCGGATATTTCCTGTTGAGGGGCACCAGTTCGTCGCGCAGCGCATCGTTGGTGGCGTGCAGCGAGATGGCAAGCATCGTGTTCGTCTCGGCACCCAGAGGCCCGATCTGCGGGACGACTCCGGACGTGGAGACGGTGATTCGCCGCTTCGACAGCTGCAGGCCTTCCTGATCGGTCAGCACGGAGATGGCATCCCTGACATTGTCGAAGTTGTAGAGCGGCTCGCCCATGCCCATGAAGACGATGTTGCTGACGAAGCGGCTGCCTTCGTGGGGCACGAAAGCACCGTCCGGTGCCGCGCGGCCGGGATAATCGTTCAGCTGGTCGCGGGCCACGAGCACCTGCGCCACGATCTCGGCGGCGGTCAGGTTGCGCACCAGCTTCTGGGTGCCGGTATGGCAAAAGGAGCAGTTGAGCGTGCAGCCGACCTGGCTCGACACGCAAAGCGTTCCGCGATCCGTCTCCGGAATATACACGCACTCGACCTCGGAGCCCTTGTCGAAACGGCTGGCCGGCGGCATGCGCAGCAGCCACTTGCGGGTTCCGTCGCGACTGATCTGCTCGGTCACGATCTCCGGGCGATCAAGGCTGTAGACCTCGGAAAGCGTGGCGCGCAGCAGCTTCGACACATTGGTCATTTCGTCGAAACGGGTTGCGCCGCGCACATAGATCCAGTGCCAGAGCTGCGACGCACGCATGCGTGTCTGGTTTTCGGGCACGCCTGCTTCCGCCATCGCCACCGCCAGACCGGCGCGGGTGAGCCCGGCGAGCGAGGGAAGGCGCGGCGCGGCCGCTGCTTCAGGCATGGTGGTTGCTGTCGACATCTTTCGCGGCGATATCATGCATGGGCGTGAAAATCACGCCCTTCAGGAACATTCCTTCTGCGCCCGCTCCAGCGCCTGGCCAAAGCCGGTGAGGGAGTAGCGGTCGGTGGTCTCGTTGCCGCGCGCCGACGTGCCCTTCACCGTGAAGGCCGTGGCCTTGCGCAGCTCCGCGATGAAGCGGCCTTCTTCGGCGGGGTTCTTCAGCCAGAGGTTAGAATTCTGGCCAAGTCCGGCAAAACTGACCGCTCCGACGGCGAGCTGCGCCTCGGCACCCGGCTTGATGCCATATCCCGTGATGACCGAGAATTCCTGCCGGTTTGCGTCGCCCTGACGCATGGTCACATAGACATAGGCGGGATCGCGGTTCAGCCCCTTGGGCAGCCTCTCCGCAGGCTTCGAGCGCACGAAGCAATTGCGCGAGCGGCCTTCGCCGGTCGTGAAGATTTCCCAGGCACCTGCCTTGCCGATCTCGAGGGCGTTGAAATTGCCTTGCCCGTTGCGGGCGGCCGGGCGCTGCTGGGCCGCCGTCGGTGACGCTAGGCCGGCAATTGCCGCAGCGAACGCCACGGCAGTGAGAAAACGCTTGTTGTTCGACATGCGATACGCGCCGGCCTCTGTTGTCAGACAAAACCTGCCTGTTGCAAAACTTGCCTGTTGGACAAAACTGCGCCGCACAGCGACGCAGCCAGATTTCCATACAGAATTTCCAGATCGGGGCAAATTCAGGTCTTTGTTTGTCGCGCAGGCCAAAGCGCCACTGAGCGCTATCTGTCAAGATCGCCGGCTACATGTGTAAAGTAAAGTTGACATATGCGCAGCGGAAGGCTTGTATGGCGAAGCGGCCTGAGATGGTTTTCGGGAGCTGGTCAGCTCCCGTGCTGCGAGCGGAGTTCAAGTGGCGGTTGCCCGACAGGAATGGGTTGTGCTGGTGACGGCGGTGGCGGATCAACGGGATCAAGACGCCTTTGCACGACTGTTCGACTATTTCACACCCCGGCTTGAATCGTATCTGATGCGGCTTGGCTCCGATGCAGCGGCGGCGGAGGAGATCGCACAGGATGTGATGCTGACACTCTGGCGGAAAGCGTCCCTTTTCGATCCGGCCAAGTCGTCCATCGGAACCTGGCTCTACCGTATTGCCCGCAACCGACGGATCGACCGCGCCCGCCGCGACCGTCTTGACTATCTTGACCCTTCGGAAGGTGCACTCGACCGGATCTCGGACGATACGTCCCTGGACAGCTTGGTTGACTTGCAGCAGCGCGAGGAAGCGCTGCGGCAGGTGATGAAGTCATTGCCGGATGAACAGCTGTCGCTGGTGCGTCTCGCTTTCTTCGACAGCCTCTCCCACAGCGCCATAGCCGAGAAGACGGGTTTGCCGCTGGGCACCGTCAAGTCGCGCATTCGCCTGGCTTTCACGCGGCTGCGCAGGGCTCTCGAGGCGGAAGGCGTGGTCGAGGCTTCCTGAAGCATCCGATCTGGCTAAGCCAATTCAGGCTGCATCCCGCTTTCCGAGGAATTCACGCGCGCGCGCAAAATGTGTTTCCTTGAGGTGCAGTCGAACGGCTGCGATTGTGGCGGCGATGACAGCCGCATCGTCAGAGAAACCGAGCATTGGCAGCAGATCCGGGATGCCGTCGAACGGCATGACGAAATAGGCCAGCGCGCCCACGATCAGCATCTTGACCCGCGCCGGCGTCGCCGGATCGCCAGCACAATAGGCAGCGGCCACGATCGACTCAGCGAAGGGAAGCTTGCGGCCAAGTTCGCGGATCTTGTCCCAGAATGCCGAGAGAACGCCGTCCTCGTCGCGCACGGCGCGCCGCATGGCCTTCATCTCGGCGTCGGTGAAACGGGTTCCAGGGCGTTGTTCGTCGGTCATGAATGTCCCTCTGTACCGGATATGGCGAGACCGGTCGGAAGCGGCAAGTGGTCAATCTGTCGGGTGGAGTTCCTCATGGCTGGCATAACGCCTCCCGATCTGGCAGATCAGGCCATCAACAGGAGCTATTCATGACTTTCAGGCTGGACGGGCGGCGTGCGCTGGTGATGGGCGCAACACGGGGTATCGGCTACGGCATCGCGCAGGCCTTTGCCGAAGCTGGCGCGGCTGTGGTGCTCACCGGACGCCGGGCGGAAGATGCAGAGGCCGCAGCCCAGCGCATCGGCCTTGGCGTGGCCGGCATCGCGCTCGATACCGCCGATCTTTCAGCCGTGGATGCTGCTGCCAAAGCCGCAATGGATCGCCTTGGTGTAATCGATGTTCTCGTCCTCAATGGCGGTGGTCCGCCGCCAGGGTCCGCCATGGGCGTGTCTTCGGAGCAGTGGCGCAAGTACTGGGACATGATGTTCGTCAGCCTCGTACGCATGGCCGACCACCTGCTCCCTGCCATGATCGACCGGAAGTTTGGCCGGGTCATGTCGGTTGTCTCCTCCGGCGTGAT
>JBOFUS010000659.1:0-9517 GCA_051652685.1 Beijerinckiaceae bacterium | reverse complement strand
ACGTCAAACACGATCAGGCGCAGCGTCACCTTGAGGGGGGCAGCATAGGTCATGCCGCGCTGGCGGCACTCGTCCACGTCGAACTTGGGTGCCTCGAACTCATACTTGACGAATTCAAGCATGGCGTTGCCGGCGAAATCCGAGATCGGGAAAACGGAACGGAACACACTCTGCAGGCCTTCGTCCGGCCGGCCGCCCTTCGGCTCTTTCACCATCAGGAACTGGTCGTAGGAGGCCTTCTGGACCTCGATCAGGTTTGGCATCTCCGCAGCTTCCCGGGCCTTGCCGAAGAATTTGCGGATACGCCTGCGCCCTGCCGATGTCTGAGCCAATGCCTGCGCCATGTGGAGCCTCGCGTCTTATTCAATGAATTCAAGCGGTTGGTCTGAAAGACGGTGGCTAGACCTGCGTCTTTCAGAGCAACCGCCCCGGGAATGCGAATATTCTCGCCCTCCGGAACGGCCAACCGTGGGCGGCCGAAGCCGCCCACGTCGGAAATTGCATTCGCCGCGCCACCATTCAGGCGGCGCGCCGGATCACTTGACGGTGATCTTGGCGCCAGCGGCCTCGAGCTGCTTCTTGAGCTTCTCGGCCTCGTCCTTGGACACGGCTTCCTTGACCATCTTCGGCGCGCCTTCGACCAGATCCTTGGCTTCCTTGAGGCCAAGACCGGTGATGGCACGGACTTCCTTGATGACTTCGATTTTCTTGTCGCCGATGGCGGTCAGCTCGACGCTGAACTCGGTCTGCTCTTCCACCGGGGCGGCAGCGGCAGCGGCAGGGCCGGCAGCGACGGCCACGGCAGCGGCGGCGGAAACGCCCCACTTTTCTTCGAGCATCTTGGCGAGCTCGGCAGCTTCGAGAACGGTGAGGGCCGACAGTTCGTCGACGATCTTGGCAAGATCAGCCATGTGAGAGTTCCTTGATCTGAATGTTACGGTTCTGGGTGAGGTGAAACGAAGCGACCGTCAGGCCGCTTCCTTGTCCTTGTCGGCATAGGCCCCGAAAACGCGGGCGAGCTTGGCTGCCGGCGCATTCGCGAGCTGGGCCAGCTTGGTGGCGGGTGCATTGAGCAGCCCGATCAGCCTGGCGCGCAGTTCATCCATCGATGGCATCGTGGCGAGCGCCTTGACACCATCAACATTGAGGGCGGTCTTGCCCATCGCGCCGCCGAGGATAACGAGCTTGTCGTTGGCCTTGGCGAAATCGACGGCGACCTTCGGAGCGGCGACCGGGTCCTTTGAATAACAAAGAACCGTCGGACCCTTGAGAAGGGGTCCGAGCGAGGTCATCTCCGTGCCTGCAAGAGCAATTTTCACGAGGGTGTTCTTCGCGACCTTCACCGACGCGCCAGACTTCTTCATCTCCTTGCGGAGCTTCTGCATCTGGACGACGGTAAGACCGGAATAGTGGGCCACGACGATTGAACCCGCTTCGTTTTGAAACGTCGCGTTCAGCGCCGTGACGAGCTCTTTCTTTCCAGCTCTATCCACGTGTGCTCTCCGGTTTGACTTCGGGCGAACCCGAAGCCGGCTACTAGGGAATACCAACCCAGAAACGGACGATACGATCAGCCTGGCGCCTCTCGCATCCGCCCCGGGACGGCGTGGGTCGGCCAAAAGCCGGGGAAACCCCGACTCGTCAGCCTACGCCTGTCCCCGAGCGGCTGCGGGCAGCCGTGCGGGCCGTGGAAACGAACCGAACCCGGCCGGACGAACCCTTGCGGGCCGCGCACGGCGGATGAA
Organism: Beijerinckiaceae bacterium; assembly: GCA_051652685.1. Taxonomy (GTDB): domain Bacteria; phylum Pseudomonadota; class Alphaproteobacteria; order Rhizobiales; family Beijerinckiaceae; genus JADCCX01. The sequence continues at coordinate 7,772 of JBOFUS010000659.1, read as the reverse complement.
TTCCGTTCTCTTCCCCGTCTATTGCAGACCCCTTTCGGGATTAAGCCGCCATCAACCGGTTTCCCGGTCATGTCTGACGCATCCGCAGTCTCGGACAGGACAAAACCGGCACTGGCTCCGGAATCGCTTCCGTGGCCTGCCGGCTTTAAGTTCTATCGGTCGCAACCGACGAACAGGTGTTCAGGTCTTAGGACCATGAGCGTGCGGATAGGGCATCGAAGGCCGCTTGCCAAGGGAAAATTCACGATTCATCCGAAAGCGCTTGGCTGAGCCGGGCGACCATGCGCTTGACGCATGGCGGGACGGAAGAGCGCAATTCGCCGTGAAGGGCTTTCAGGGGGCAACAAGTCGGCTATGTCAGGAGCCGTAACGGAAGAGACGACGCATGAAACCCTTTGCACTCGCTGCTGCCCTTGTGGGGCTGGCTTCGCTCATCGCCGGCGCTTCCGGCTGGAACGGCCTGACCATCGGGCTTGGTGTGGTTGGCCTGTTCGTTGCCGTTGTGACCTATGCCAGCACGCGCATTTCGCCATTCCTGCGCGTCTTCATGACGATCTTCGCCACCGAATACGCGATCACCGGCGCGGGCTACCTGCTCGGCGCGCGCGGCTGGTGGCCTGAGGCTTTTTCCGCCCTCAAGATCCCTTCCGAGTTGCCGCTGACCATGGGCCTTTTCAGTATCCTCGTTTTCGCCGTTGCCCATCTCCCGGTGATCCGCACGATCACCGGCCTCGCTGATCCCTACTTCGGTCCCCAGAACACGCGCCGGGCACAATTGCCGTTTCTCGGAAACGTGTCCGAGCGGAAGGTCGCCTGGGGTCTCACCATCGCGCTGATCGTGATCAACCAGATCCAGGTCGGCATCAATGTTCGACTGAGCTTCTTCAGCCGTGACTGGTTCAACGCCATCCAGAACAAGGATCAGGCCGCCTTCTGGAGTCTGCTGCTCACCGTTTTCTTCTTTTGGGCAATGATCTCGGTCGTCGTGAACCTCATCGAGTACTTTTTGGAGAACGTGCTCAAGATCCGCTGGCGTGGGCACATGGTCGGTACTTTCGGCAGCCGCTGGCTGGACGGCGGCAATCACTACCGGATGGGGTTTCTGGGTGAAGCCGACAACCCGGACCAGCGGATTGCCGAAGACGTTAAGAACTACATCAACAATACCTATGCCTTCTCCGTCAGCCTGATCTCGACAATCTCCAACCTTGTCTCGTTCTCGATCATCCTGTGGTCGATACCGGCGCAGTTCGCCATTCCAGGCACGGATATCATCGTTCCGGGACTGCCGTTCTGGGTGGCACTGATCTACTCGCTCATCGGCACATGGATGACCCATCTCATCGGCCGCCCGCTGATCAAGATCGACTTCAACCAGGAAAAATACGAGGCCAACTTCCGCTACGCACTGGCACGCCTGCGGGAGTATGCCGAACAGATTGCGCTGCTGCGCGGCGAGAAGGCCGAGCAGCGCCATCTCGACGTGCGTTTCGGCGAGGTGGTTCGCAACTACTACGAACTCGTGAAGCAGAACCTGAAGCTCAACAGCTTTGTTTCTGCCTATTTCCAGGCGAGCGTCGTGGTGCCCTATATCCTTGTAGCTCCGGCCTATTTCGCCGGAAAGCTGACGCTTGGCCAGATGAACCAGACGGCAGGAGCTTTCGGGCGCGTGGAAGCCTCGATGCAATGGTTCATCGCCCGTTACGCCAGCCTTGCGAGCTACAAGGCGGTGGTGGATCGGCTGACGACTTTCGAGGATGCGATCGAGGGCGCGGAAACCCTGAAGCGCGACAGCGGCATTGCACTGCCTTCGAAACCCGCGCGCGACCTCCACATCCCCTCGCTCGATCTCGCGATCCCCAATGGCGAGACCATCGTCCGACTGCGCGACGTGACACTCCGGGCCGGCGAGATGACCCTGCTCACCGGCCCCTCCGGCTCCGGCAAATCCACGCTCTTTCGCGCCATCGCCGGCATCTGGCCCTATGGCAAGGGCGAGATCGGCGTGCCGGAGGGCGCGTCCGTGATGTTGTTGCCGCAGCGCCCTTACCTGCCGTTGGGCAAGCTGCGCGACGCGATCCGCTATCCCGGCACGGCTGAACTTTCCAACGAGACGCTGAAGAAGGCGCTTGTCGCCGCGCGTTTGCCCAAGCTCGTGGAACGACTGGACGACGAGGCCTTCTGGAGCCAGGTGCTCAGCCTCGGCGAGCAGCAACGCCTTGCCATCGCCCGCGCGCTGGTGGAACGCCCGGACTGGCTGTTCCTTGATGAAGCCACCGCCGCGCTCGATGAGCCGACGGAGGCCGCAATCTACGCCATGCTCAAGGCGGAGATGCCGGACACCACAATCGTCTCCATAGGCCACCGCTCGACGCTGATCCCCATCCACGACCGGCGCATCGATCTGGTTGCGGGTGAGGACGGGGTGTTTGCGGTAAGGGAGCTGGCGGCGGTGTGAGGGGAGCTTCCTTCTCCCTTGGGAGTGTTTGGACCGGAGAGATGGTGGCAGGCGGAGCCTGACGGATGAGGGTTTCCTCCATCGTCGAGCTGACCCTCATCCGCCCGCCATCCGGCGGGCACCTTCTCCCGAGGGAGAAGGAATTCACGCGCTCCTCAACGCCGCGACCGGATCAAGCCGGCTCGCCCGCCACGCGGGATAAAACCCTGAAAGGATCCCGATCAGCCCTGACACCACCACCGCCAGCACGATGGCGTTGATATCGACATAGAGCGGCCAGCCGGCAAAGTGCGAGACGATCTGCGCGCCAAGTCCGCCGAGCGCCACGCCGGCCAGCCCTCCGATCACGGCAAGCGTCGTGGCCTCGATGAGGAACTGGCGCAGCACATCGCGCGGCCGCGCGCCCACCGCCATGCGCACGCCGATCTCGCGCGTGCGCTCCGTCACGCTGACAAGCATGATGTTCATGATGCCGATGCCGCCTACCAGCAGCGACACGGCGGCGACCGACGCCAGCCCGATGGACAGCACGCGGGCCGATGCCTCCACCGTCGAGAGGATGTCGGTGAGGTTGCGGATGGTGAAATCATCCTCCTCGCCCTCCCGCAGGCGATGACGCTGGCGGATGAGCGAACGGATCTCGCCCTCCGTCTCCGCCATGTCCTCGCCCTCGCGGACCTTGACGAGGATGGAGCCAAGCGTGCGGCTGCGCGCCCTGCCCGACCCCAGAACGCGCTGGCGGGCGCTGGAGAGCGGCAGGAAGATCGCGTCGTCCTGGTCCTGACCCTGCGCGCTCTGGCCCTTGCGCGCCATCACGCCGATCACCTCGAACGGCACGTTGCGCACGCGGATCGTCTGGCCGATGGCGGCATCATCGCCGAAAAGCTGGTTCTTGACGGTCAGGCCCAGCAGCGCCACCTGCCCTCCGCGCTGGTTCTCCTCCGCCGTGAAGAGCCGTCCGGTCTCGATGTCCCATTCGCGGGCCTCGAAGAAATTGTTCTCGACGCCGAAGACACTGGTGCCCCAGTTCGTGCCACCGAACACCACCTGCGCGCCACCGCGCATCTGGGGCGCGGCGACCTGCACCTGCCGGACTTCCTTCTCGATGGCGCGGGCGTCATCATCGGTCAGCGTGGCGCTCTGGCCGGTGCCCAGCCGCACGCCGCCCTGTGTCACATTGCCAGGAATGACGATGATGAGATTGGCCCCCAGCGACCGGATGCGGCCCACCACCTCCTCCCGCGCGCCGCCACCGATCGACACCGTGGCGATGACGGCCGCGACTCCGATGACGATGCCGAGCATGGTGAGCAGCGAGCGCAGCTTGTGGGCACGCAGCGCATCGAATGCCGAACCCAGCGCATCACGCAGTCTCATGCGGCCTCCAGCCGGCGCTGTTCGATATCGAGGTCCTTGAGCGCCGCAGCCGCATCGCGGGCGGGCCGCATCTCGTCGGCGATCACGCGGCCATCGCGGAAGCGCACCACACGGCTGGCGAAGGCCGCGACGTCCGGCTCGTGCGTGACGACCAGTACCGTCATGCCCTCGCGGTTGAGCTCCTGGAACAGCGCCATGATGTCGAGCGAGGTGCGGCTGTCGAGCGCGCCTGTTGGTTCGTCGGCCAACAGGATCCTGGGATCGTTGACGAGCGCGCGGGCAATCGCCACGCGCTGCTGCTGGCCGCCGGAAAGCTGGAGGGGCGTGTGGTGAAAGCGGTCGGCGAGGCCCACGCGCGTCAGCGCCGCTTCCGCCTTGCGCCGGCGCTCGGCGCGGCTGGCGGAGGCGTAGATCATGGGCAGCGCCACATTGGCGACGGCATCCGAGCGTTCGAGCAGGTTGAACTGCTGGAAGACGAACCCGATGCGCCGGCTGCGCACACCCGCCAGCGCATCCCGCGACAGGCGAGACACTTCCTCGCCTGCCAGCCGATAAGCGCCATCGTCCGGCCGGTCGAGGCAGCCGACGATGTTCATGAAGGTGGACTTGCCCGAGCCCGACGGCCCCATGACCGCGACGAACTCGCCCGCTTCGATGGAGAGCGACACACCGGCCAGAGCCGTCACCGTCTCGCCGCCCATCCTGTAGACGCGCTTCAGGTTCCCGACCTCGATGAGCGGAGCCATGGTCGCGCTGTCTTGCATCAGAACAGCCTTGGCAGGCCGCTGGATGCCTTCGGCTTTGGCGCGCCGCCGATGATGGCCTGAAGCCCCTCCTCGCCACCGGCCAGCACCTCGGTCGAGGTGCCATCGGTTGCGCCGATGCGGATCGTCCTGACGACCGCCTTGCCCTCCGCATCCACGACATAGATGCGTGCCGGCTGGCCGCGCTCGCCAACCTGACGGCCGCGCATCGTCTCCAGCGTTGCCAGCTGTTCGGGTCGCAGAATGCCCCTAAGCCGCTCGGCAATGGCATCACCCACGGCCTGTGCCCGGGCGCGCCGGCCTTCGCGGGTATCGGAGCCTGAGGGCGCGGTACGGCGCACTTCGCGGGCGAATTCCTCAAGCTGCTTCTTCTGCGCCTCGTCAAGCTTCAGTTCGGCCGCATAGCGCTCCAGCAGCTGGCCTCCGCCTTGCCCTTGGCCACCGCGACCACCGCCCGCTCCGCCACCGCCCGCAGGGGCCATAGAGAACGGATTTTGCGGGGCTGCCGCCGGCGCTGGCGGCGCTGGCGCGGCCTCGCCCGGCGGACGCCAGCGGAGTGCCGCATTGTTGACTCGGATCGCGTTCTCGCGCCGCTCGGAGAAGATGCGCAGTGTTGCCGTCATGCCGGGGCGCAGCGCCAGATCGACGTTGCTCGCCTCGATTACCGCGGTGTAAATCACGACGTTCTGGATTGTCTGTGAGCCAAGCCGCACCGTCTTGACCGCGCCCTGGAATTCGCGGCCCGGAAACGCGTTGACGGTGAAAACCGTCTCCTGCCCGGCAATCACGCGGCCAACGTCGGACTCGTCCACGTTGGCGTAGATCTCCACCTTCGTCATATCCTGCGCCACCAGAAACAGCGTCGGTGCCTGGAGGGATGCGGCCACGGTCTGGCCAAGCTCCACGCTGCGCTGGATCACGACACCGTCCACCGGCGAGCGGATGTCGCCGTTGCGGATATCGATCTCGATCTGGCGCACCACGGCCTCACGCTGCTTGATCTGCGCCTCGGAGGACAGAAGCTGCGTCTCGGCGACCTTGAGCTCGGCGGCAAGCGCCTGGGCCTGGGCCTCGACGGAGCGCACCTGCGCATTCGCCTGATCCCGGCTGGCCTTGGTGGTCTGGGTCTGCGTTCTCGCCTGTTGCAGCGCGACGCCCGATGCGATGCCCCGGCTGTTCAACTCGTTCTGGCGGCCGAAGGTGCGTTCCGCGTCCGCCAGCAAAGCATCGGCCTTCTGCGTGTTGGCGAAAGCATCCTGGCGCGTAGCGACCATACGCTCCATATCCGCCCGCACCTTCTCGATCTGCGCGCGCTGAATCAGGTTCAGTGCCCTGGCCTGCGCCAGATCAGCATTGGCGGCATCCAGCTTGGCGCGCGGCTGTTCCATGTTGAGCCGCGCCAGCACATCGCCGGCCTTCACCGGGCTGTTGTAGTCCACCAGAATTTCCAGCACCTGCCCGGACACCTGCGATCCTACGATGGCCGTCGCGGTGGGGTTGATGGTGCCTGTGGCGCTTACGGCAGCCGTAATCGCACCGCGATCCATGGCAACCGTCCGCCATAAAGGCCCAGTCGCGGCGCGGGAGGGGTTCTCGTGCAGGCCAAACCAGGCAGCAACTCCGCCACCGGCGACGACAATCAGCAAGATGATAAAGCGGCGCATCCGCGTTTGGTTCCCCGATCAGTCCGATATATCAGGTGGATGATGAACGGTCACGCATGCGGCGGATGAATTCGCGGCAATGCGGAGATCAGGTGCTGCCTGTCAGGAGCGGCGGGTTTGGTTGAAGGCAAGCAGCGCCGAAAGCATGGCCGCACGCTCTCCGAACCGGCCAAGGGCGTCCCGCCCCTCCTGCGTCACCGATGCAAGCCGCGCTTTCGCGCCGTCCGGCCCCAGCAGGCTGACGAATGTCGCCTTGCCGGCAGCGGCATCCTTGCCTGCCGCCTTGCCCAGCGTTGTCGCATCGCCTTCATGATCCAGCAGATCGTCCCTGATCTGGAAGGCACGGCCGAGCGCAGACGAATAGGCATCCAGCGCGCGGCGGTCCGCCACGCCGGCGCGGGCGAGTGCTGCACCCAGCGCACAGCCAGCGCGAATCAAAGCGCCGGTCTTCAGCGACTGGATAAGAGCAATGCCGGCCTCTCCGGCGGGCAGCGTGGCGCGTCCGGCGTACCGCCCCTCCGCTGCCAGATCGAGCAACTGGCCGCCGACCATCCCACCCGCGCCCGCGCCCCGTGCCAGCAGGCGCACGAGTTCGACTTGCACGGCGGTGCTGGCTGACGTGCGCCGGTCCGCCAAGTGGTCGAAGGCGAGCGTCAGCAGACCATCACCGACGAGCACACCCATAGCGTCGTCATAAGCCTTGTGGACAGTCGGTTTGCCGCGCCGCATGTCGTCGTCGTCCATGGCCGGCAGGTCGTCGTGCACCAGACTGTAGCAATGGACGAGTTCGAGCGCTGCCCCTGTCCGCAACGGACCCTCGCCCTCCACCCCGAGCATGCGCGCAGTCTCGATCACAAGGAAAGGCCGCATCCGCTTGCCGCCGGCGAGTGCCCCATGGCGCATTGCTTCCATCAGCAATGCCGGTCTTTCGATTTCGCCGGGTGAGGAGTCCGAAACCAGCAGAGCGGCAAGATGCACTTCGATGGCGTTGGCTGTCGTTGCGAGGCGAAACGCGAGCGCATCCTGCGGGATTGGCTGAGTTGAAGACATGATAGCGGACCTGCACCTTGAAAACAGACGTGCACCTTGCCGATGAGGAGGGTCAAGCCGTATAGATCGAAAATAGGGTCTTCCGTTCGTCGCAGATTTCCATTATGCGACCGGCTTCCGATTTCGATCAAGACACGCAACAACGACACGTATGCGCGGTCCCGTGAGGGATTGCTGGAGTTCAAGACCATGGCCGTTCCAAAACGCAAGACGTCGCGCATGAAGCGCGGTTTCCGCCGCTCGCATGATGCGCTTGCCGCGCCGAGCTACATTGAGGACAAGAACTCGGGCGAGCTGCGCCGTCCGCACCACATTGACCTGAAGACCGGCATGTATCGCGGTCGCCAGGTGTTGACGGTGAAGACCGAAGCCTGATTGCAGGTTTACGGCGCGTTCATGCAAAGCCGCCTTCCGGGCGGCTTTTTTGCATTTTGTTAACGTCTTTCATCGTTTCTGTTA
>JBOFUS010000658.1:0-2076 GCA_051652685.1 Beijerinckiaceae bacterium | reverse complement strand
AAGTTGCATTTGCGTATTGTTTGCGCGCGTCGCGTGCTTTTGCATTGAGGATGACGAGCAGTTTCCGTGCGAGGGCGATGCGGATGACCATGAGTGGCTTTCCGGCTTTGCTCAACCTCTGGTGGAATGCCTTTAGGCCTTCATGGAAACGCGCCGCTCCTCTGGCGACGATGAACAGGATGGAGCGGACCGGTGCGCGCCCGCCACCGGTAACGCGCCGTCCCCTGCGCTGGCCGCTGTCATTGGCCATCGGCGCAAGGCCCACGAGCTTGGCGATGGCTTTGCCACTGTATGTGCCAATCTCCGGCAAGTCTGCCATCAGTCGCGCCACGGTGCGACCGGCAACACCCTTCACGGTCGTGAACTCCTGCGCCAGAGCCGCCCAGAGCGGGTCATCGTCGATGAGCGAGGCAACCTCGCCCTCAAGCATGCGGGCCTCGGCCTTGAGCGCTGCCATGATGCGTCCCAGCGAAGCGCTGATCTCGGCGTCATCGGCACTCGACAGCCGGTTTTTGTTCACCGACAGGTCTGCGGTGACCTGGCCCAGGCGACGCACCAGCCGGGTCAGGCGCTGTTGCGTGGGATTTGGCGGCGTAATAGGCATGAGTTGCTTCACGCGGGCGAAAGCCGCGATCATGACGGCGTCGATCCGGTCCGTCTTCTCGCGCCCGCCAATCGCTTCGGCGAACAGGCGGACCCGGCGCGGATCGGCCACCGCCACCCCGCATCCCGCCTCGGCCAGCAGCAGGACAAGCTTGCGTTCCAGACCGCCCGTCGCCTCGACCACCGTCAGGCTCACGGCGCAGGCCTGCAACGCCGCGATCAGCTCGCCAATTCCCTCCGCGTCATTGGCAAAGCAGCCAAGCTGCCGCCCGTCTTCCAGTGCTGCGACCAACTCATGCTTCGCAACATCCACTCCACAGATAATCTCGTTCACGGTAACCTGCCTTGTACGTGCGGCCGAAGCCCAGCGACTGTTCGGTTGTGCGTGCCTGCGACGACGGTCCCATGCTTCCCACGGTTGCAACCAAGGGGATGTCGGGCGACGACGCCGCGCCCGGGGCTGGAAGGCCATCCAGCCCCGGGCTGCGCCTATCCTAAAACAGAACAAACGCTCCAAAACAGATACAAGGGGATCTACGTCGCAGCATCGGTGCGCGATGGATCCCCTTCCCTCGCCTCTGGCTCGCCGGGGATGACACCATAATATGCCTTCTACTTCGGCGCATCCGTCAGCTGGATCGTCCAGCTTTTCTGTTCGCCGGTGTCGACCTCGAAGAAGCTGGCCCGGTCAAAACCGCGCGGCAGGCAGTCCTCGATGCCGCGAATGGTGAATTCGCGGTTGCGCACGCACAGGATAGACTTGCCGGTCCACTCGCCGCCTTTGTCGTAATCGACCGCGTGGATATAGTAGAAGCGCGCCGCCAGCGTGCCGCGCAGGATGGTTTCGCAGCCACGGGGTGAGAGGTTCCACCAGCCCTCGGTGATCCAGCCCTGGCCATCGCGGTAGCCGAGCGCCACGCCGACGCGGCTTGCGGTGTTGTTGCAGATGCGCAGATCAGCAAGCGCCGCACCCGGACCGAGAAGGCCTGCGAGCAGTGTCGCAGCGAACGCAAATCTTGCCCGCATCATCACCGCCCCGTCCTCAGGGATCGATCAGAATGACGCGGCAGTCATTCACATTGGTCAGGGTCGGGCCAGGATTGAGCAAGTCGCCGATGCCTTCGAAGAAACCGGTAGAATCGTTGTTGGCCAACATGGCGGCAGCATCATGACCGGCGGCGCGCGCCCGCGCCAGTGTGGTTGCATCGATCATCGCGCCAGCCGGGTCGGTCGGCGCACCACCACCGCCATCGGTGCCGTCCGTATCGCCAGAAACAGCTGCGAGGCCGGCTGCTCCGTCGAGAGCAAGCGCAAGCGCCAGCGCATATTCCTGGTTTGGCCCGCCGCGCCCATGTCCCCGGATGGTGACAGTGAGTTCACCGCCCGAGATCAGCGCCGCGCGGCGGCCCTGTGCTTTCAGCGCCATCGCCCGCGCCGCTTGTTCGCCAGCCACAATGCTGGCCTCGCCTTCAA
>JBOFUS010000657.1:0-5252 GCA_051652685.1 Beijerinckiaceae bacterium | reverse complement strand
ACCTGACCGTCGAGCCCCGGTGCCATGCGGATCTCTTCGGCATGCCGCCGCCGCTCACGCGCCGCCTGGGCGAGCCGGTAAACCGCTTCCGAGACATCGGCAGCGCCTGTGAAAAGCCGCTCGATCGGGCGCACCAGCGCGCCATCCTGAACGCCTGCCAGCGCCAGGTACTGACGATTGGCGTAGATCACCCTGGATTCCACGTCTGTCACCAGCAAGGCGTCGGTGGCGTCGTCGGCAATGATCTTGGTCAGGTCGTTGCGCGAGGCCTGACCTGTTATCTGCAAGGCACCGATGGCCAGCATGAAAAGGCCGAGTACGCCAAGCGCGGCGAGCGTGGCCAGAAACCAGAGCACGAACTGGGCGCGCCCCTCGTCCGACAGATAGAATGACGCGGCAAGCGCAAGCACCAGCAAAATGGCGAGAAGCAGCGCCAGCAGGCTGCTTCCACCGCGGCCGCTCTTGTCCAGCAACTCGCCCGGCGGGAAGTCGCTCATGCGTTCGCCCTCGCTGCGTTCCATGCCCACGCGCTACCCCGTCCCGTAACTTTGTACCAGACTTCCGACCACCAGCGTCCATCCGTCAACCAGCACGAAGAAGATGAGCTTGAACGGCAGCGACACCGTGACCGGCGGCACCATCATCATGCCCATGCTGATGAGAATCGAGGATACGACGAGATCAATGATCAGGAAGGGAATGAACAGAAGAAAGCCGATTTCGAAAGCCCGGCGCAGTTCGGAAATCATGAACGCCGGGACGAGTACCTGCAACGGCGTGTCTTGCGCCGTCTCCGGCCTGGGCTTCCGCGACAGATCAAGGAAGAGCTCAAGATCCTTGTTCCGGACATGCTTCAGCATGAACGTCTTGAACGGCCCGGACGCGCGATCAAACGCCTCCGCCTCGCGAATCTGGCCAGCCAGCAGCGGTTGTACGCCCTCCCGGTAGCTGGCTTCGAACGTCGGCGTCATGACGAAAGCGGTGAGAAACAGCGCGAGCCCCGTCAGCACTGCGTTGGGCGGCGCTGTGGCGGTCCCGAGCGCTGTCCGCAGAAGCGACAACACCACGACGATCCGCGTGAACGATGTGACCATCACCAGAAGCGAAGGCGCGAGCGAAAGCACCGTGACGAGCGCGACGATCTGCAGTGCGCGCTCGGTCAGCCCCTGCCCTTGTCCGAAGGTGATGCCGATGTCCTGCGCTTGCGCAGAAGCTGTCAACAATCCCTGAGCAGCCAAAACCGTGAATGCGAAAACCGCGAGCGCGAACATCGCGCGCGGGAAGAAGTCCGGGCGACAGCGTTGCAGGAATGCGCGTCCGGCCCTCAACCCTTGCCGCCGGGCGCGCGTCCAAGGAGGCGAGCCATCTCTTCCTCGAGCGAATCGAAGGGGTTCGTTGACGCCTGTGCTTTCGCTGCCGTGGCTGTCGGCGCTGCTGGAGCGACCGGAGGTGGCGGCAGGGGCCGTGGAACGGGAACCGGCTGTGCGGCAGGAGGCTCCGGAGCCTTGGGCGACGGCGGCGCGGGTTGGGGCACGCGCGCGGCCGGGGCATCGACAGGCTTGGGCGCAGGCGGCGCAGCCGGAGGAGATTGCGAAACCTGAGGCGCTGTCGGCGCAGGAGGCGTCGGGACGGAAAGCGGCGCTTCGGGCAATTTTGCAATCTGTGTTGCAACTGCCTTTGGAGCGGGAGGCAGTGGAGCAGGAGCCAGTGGAGCAGGAGCCAGTGGAGCGGAAGGCAACGGCAGGTCAGGCAACTTGAACGCCGGTATTGGGGGCGGATCGGTGAGCTTGACCGGAGACGGCGCGGGCTTTTGCGCCGGCGGCTGTGGGACGGAGATTGCTGCGGCCGGGACCGGAGGTGAAACCGGCGGCGGCGTGACCTTTACCGGTGCCGGTGACGCTACCGGTGCGGGTGCCGCGACCGGAACATCGCGCGGCGCACCGAACGGCAGTCCTGCACGGATTTTCTCGGCGAGAGAAGGTTTTGCGACCACCGGCTCCGTTGGCGGCGCAGGCGGAATGACAGGGGCCATACGGACGGCGGCAGTTGCGAGGGGCGCGGGCTGCTGCGGAAGGGCAACAACCGGAGGAGCGCCAGGCGCGGGAGGCGCTGGCTGGCGCACGGGAGCCGGTGCGCTTGGCACCTGAGGCTCTGCAGGCACGATGGCCAGCGGCGGGATGAGATCCGCTTCTGCCGCGCGGGACTCCGTTCGGGAGACGACAGGCCGTTCTCCACGAACGAACCCTGCCTCGACCACAAGGTCATTCGGCCCGCCGATCATGATCAGGTGCTCGACATTGTCGCGCCTCACGATGACGAGCCGGCGTCCCTGCCGGTCGACGGTGAAGCTTTCGGTGATGCCCAGGCGTGGCGGCCGGCCCCGCCTGTCCGGCCGGTCGGACAGGTTGAGGCGATCCCCCAGCGCGCGCCGGATCATGACCCACAGGAGCAGGACAGCGACAAGAAGTACCAGTATGGTCAGCGCCCAAACCGCGAAACGCGCGCCTTGCTCACCGAAGATCTGTTGCAGCATGGCCATGACTGCCGTGACCCTTCACCCGTACGAATGCGATTCCGTCGCCTTCCTAGCACGTGCACCGCAATGGCGGGAAACATGGTTAAGAAAGATTTAAACCGCTCCGTGGCGTTTTCGGGATTAACCAGACCTTAACCATGAGCTGGGCAATATTTGCCGGGTGGGAAAGCTGTCAGCTGTCCCGGCCCGTTGTCCCTGCGAGGTTCTCCATGATTGGCGACATGCCGCTGCTCTCCGCCATCAAGGGCCGGCTTCAGTACCATCAGCAGCGACAGAAGGTGCTGGCCGAGAACGTCGCCAACGCCGATTCGCCTGGCTTCCGCCCGCGCGACCTGAAGCCTTTCGACATCGCCATGGCGCTGCACCGCAACGGCGGCGGGTCGACAACGCCGGCGCGAACAAACGCGGCGCATCTCGGCGCGAGCGGTGGCACCGGCAGCGCTCAGGACCGGCAGGCGAAGCTCTTCGAGGCGACCCCTTCAGGCAACGCCGTCAATCTGGAAGACGAGATGATGCGCCTGTCGCAGAACTCCAGCGACTACCAGCTCGCCACGACGCTCTACACCAAGAGTATGTCGTACCTGAAAATTGCGCTCGGCAAGCGCGTCTGAACGGACGGGAGACTTTCATGGATTTCGTCAAGTCGCTTCAGGTCGCGGTGTCCGGGCTCAAGGCCCAGTCCGGCCGCATGCGCGTCATCTCCGAAAACATCGCCAACGCCGACAGCGCGCCGGCCAACGCCCAGGCGGAACCCTATCGCCGGAAGGTGCCGACGTTCGAGCGACGGCTGGACCGCGAGCTTGGCGCGGACACCGTGCAGCTTGGCCGCGTCGCGCGCGACCAGAGTGCCTTCCGCACGCGCCATGAGCCCGGGCATCCGGCCGCTGACCGCAACGGCTATGTGCGGCTGCCCAACGTCAGCAGCACCATCGAAAGCATGGACCTGCGCGAGGCGCAGCGCTCCTACGAAGCCAACCTGAACGTTGTCTCGGCGACGCGCCGCATGATCCAGCGCACGCTGGAACTGCTGCGCACCTGAGCCAACAAGTGAAAGGAAACTGAACCATGGCCTCTCCCATCTCCGCCGCCGGTGCCTATGCCGCAATGCAGAAGCTCGGCACCGCCGGTGTCTCGCCCACCAAGGTCGCGTCCGCTGGCCTGTCTGAAGCGGGCGGCGGGAACTTCGCCGGGATGCTGCAGCAGTTCGTCGGCGGCACCGCCGACAGCGCCCGCAAGGCGGAAGGCATGATGGCGCAGGCAACCGCCGGTCGTGCTGATCTCGTGGAAGTCGTCACCGCCGTCGCCGAAAGCGAAGCGGCACTCGAAACGCTTGTCGCCGTGCGCGACAAGGTGATCGCGGCCTACGAGGAAATCATGCGGATGCCGATGTGATGAGCGGCGGCGAAATCCTCGACATTGGCCGCGACGGCATCTTCACCTTCTTCAAGGTGGGATTGCCCATCATGCTGATCGGTCTCGTCATCGGCTTCATCATCTCGCTGTTCCAGGCTCTCACCCAGATTCAGGAGCAGACGCTGGTGTATGTGCCAAAGATCGTGGCGACCTTCCTTGGCCTGCTGCTGCTGATGCCCTTCATGAGCGACGCTCTGGCCGGCTACATGATGCGTGTCTCCGCCAAGATCATTTCCGGCGGCTAGGGGTCAGCCGCCGTGACACTGACGATTCTGCCTGCTTTCGCGGCCGCGTTCATGATCGTCTTTGCGCGCATCGGAGCGCTTGTGATGCTGATGCCGGGCATCGGTGACCGGGCCATCCCCGTGCGCATGCGTCTGTCCTTCGCGCTTCTGCTTTCTCTCCTCATGACACCGCTTGTGGCGGATAGGCTGCCGCCACTTTCGGGCGGACCGGAGCCGCTGATCCGGCTGGCGCTCATCGAACTCCTGATCGGAGTGATGCTGGGCACCACGGTGCGCATGACGCTCTCGGCCATGCAGCTTGCCGGCACGGTGATCGCGCAGCAGATGGGGCTTTCGTTCTCCGCCACCATCGATCCGACGGCAGGTGTGCAGAACCCGACCATCGCGACCTTCCTTGTGCTGGTCGCGACGGCGATGATCTTCGCGCTGGACCTGCACCATCTGTCCATTCGCGGCATGCACGACAGTTACATGCTCATGCGTCCCGGCGAGCCGCCGACCACGGGCGACGCCGCGCAATTCGTGGTGCAGACGTTCGTTGCGGCCTTCAGGATCGGCATCCAGATCTCCGCCCCCTTTTTGGTCTTCGCCATCGTGTTCAACCTTGGGCTCGGCGTTCTGTCGCGGCTGATGCCGCAGCTGCAGATCTTCTTCCTGGCGATGCCGGCCACGATCATCATCGGGACGCTCATCCTCATCGCGGCACTTGGCGTGATGATGAACGTCTACCTCGCCCATTTCACGGCCGTCCTCGGCCAGCTTGTCATCAGGTAGCCGCCGATGGCCGAAAGCGACGACAAGGACCAGAAAACAGAAGAGCCAACCGCCCGAAAACTCGAGAAGGCCATCGAGCAGGGTGATGTCGCCAAGAGCCAGGAGGTCGTCAGCTTCTTCATGCTGGGGGCCGGCACGCTCGCCGTCGCCTTCCTCTATGGCGGCGCGGCGAAGGATTTGGCGGGAAAGCTCAAGGGCATGCTCGGCAACATGCACCAGATCTCCATCGACAAGGCGGGGCTGATGCAGTTCGGCTGGTTCGCCACGCTGGCCATCTTCTCGGC
>JBOFUS010000656.1:0-1036 GCA_051652685.1 Beijerinckiaceae bacterium | reverse complement strand
CGCGTGTTCGGCGGCATCAACTTTGCTCTGATCCCCGTGATCATCGCCGCGATCCTGATGAGTGCCTCGCTGAAGCTTGGAGAGATTGCCGTCGGCGGCACCAAGGTATCGGTTGCCAACCTGCTGCGCGATGCAATCTTCGTGCTCGTGGCGCTGGTGTCGCTCAGGTTCACGCCCAAGGTCTGGCGCGAGGCAAACGGCTTCAACTGGGGGCCGATCAAGGAGGTCGCCAAGCTCTTCATCGGCATCTTCGTCAGCATGTTGCCGGTCCTCGCCATGCTGAAGGCTGGCAACGACGGCGCTTTCCGCCCGCTGGTGGCACTGGTCAGCAATCCGGATGGCAGCCCGAATGTCGTGGCCTACTTCTGGTTGACCGGCATCCTGTCCTCGTTCCTCGACAATGCGCCGACCTATATCGTGTTCTTCGAGCTGGCGGGCGGCAATGCCCAGACGCTGATGACGCAAATCCCGCTGACGCTGGCTGCCATCTCCTGCGGTGCGGTGTTCATGGGTGCCAACAGCTATATCGGCAATGCGCCCAACTTCATGGTCTATGCCATCGCCAAGGATGCCGGCGTAAAGATGCCGTCGTTCTTCGGCTACATGGCATGGTCGGGAGCCATTCTCCTGCCGGTGTTCGCGCTGGTGACGATGATCTTCTTCCTCTGACCGGCCGCTATCTGCCTTCCAGTGCACTTGCACATGCCATTTTCCCGCATCAGGCCGGAGATTTGATGAAGACGACTTCCGGACATGCTGGCTGGACGGCAATCGAATTGCATCTCGCACAGCTTCTCAAGCCCCGCCTGCCCGCCTTCGCCTATGAGTTCATTGCCTTTGGCCTGAAGATGGCCTGGGCGTCGCTCTTCGCCGGCATCATGCTTGCCCTGCTGATCACCACGAAACTGCTGTGGCAGCCGGGCTGGACCCTGGCGCGATACGACTTTCTCCTCGGCGCGGCTCTGTCGTTACAGATCGGCATGCTGGCGTTTCGGCTGGAGACGCCGCGCGAGGCGCTGGTCGTTCTGATCTACCA
>JBOFUS010000655.1:0-4956 GCA_051652685.1 Beijerinckiaceae bacterium | reverse complement strand
GGCATCCCGGTCGAGCGTGCCGTCGCGGCGGTGCTGACGTTGTTCCCGGTCGATGGGTTCACCACTGATCCGATCCGCTTCATGCAACCGGTCGACGCCGGTGCGCCGGAACCTGTCGCGATCACCGGGATGAAGAACGCGGTTCGCACAAGTGGATACACGCGCGAATTCACGATGCTCGAGCGCTTTGCCTTTTACGGCGCTGCCAGAAGCGCCTTCGGCATCGTGCAATGCGGCGATCCGCGCTTCTATGGAAACATTCTCATCCGCAAGGGTGCGATCGAAGGCTAAGCAAGCGCCGGGTTTACTTGCCCATCACCAGCTTCGGCAGCCACGTCGTCAGCGGTGGCCAGAGCGTGATGGCGACGAGCACGGCGAGCAGCGGCATCAGCCAGGGGATAATCGCGCGCGACATGGCTTCGAAGCTGATGCCGGCGATCTTCGAAGTCACGAACAGCACCACGCCCACCGGCGGCGTGATCGTGCCGATCATCAGGTTCAGAACGAAGATCAGACCGAACTGGATCGGATCGATGCCGAACTGCGCAGCGGCTGGCGTCAGGATCGGGATCAGGATCAGCATGGCGGCGAGCGCCTCCATGAAGCATCCGACGAAGAGCAGCAGCAGGTTCACGGCCAGCAGGAACATGAGCGGATTGCCGACGAGATCGACGATCATCGGACCCACTGTCTGCGGAATGCGCGAGATCGAGAGACACCAGCCGAGCGCGGCCGCCGTCATCACCAGCGCCAGCACGACACCTGTTGTCTCGACTGTGTCGACGATCAGCTGGGGCAGCGTTTTCAGGTTGAAGTCACCATAGACAAACAGGCCGAGGATCAGCGCGTAACAGGTTGCGACCGCCGCTGCCTCCGTCGGGGTGAACAACCCTGCGATCATGCCCCCGAAGAGAATGACCGGCGTCATCAGCGCCCAGTGGGCGCGCTTGTAGGCGATCCAGAGATCGCGCATGCCCGGGAAAGGGTGGCGCGGCATGTTCCGCCGGCGCGCCACCTCCGACACCATGAGCATGAGGGATCCGGCCATCAGAAAACCGGGAATGACGCCCGCGAGAAACAGCCCGCCAATCGAGACATCCGCCGAAACGCCATAGATCACCATGGGCAGCGAAGGCGGGATGATCGGGCCGATGGTGGCCGAGGCAGCAGTGATCGCGGCGGCTGTCTCTGCGTCGTAGCCCTCGTCCTTCATCGCCTTGATCTCGAGCGTGCCCACGCCGCCCGCATCGGCGACCGCCGAGCCCGACATGCCGGCGAAGATCACGCTGGCGAGGATGTTGGCATGGCAGAGCCCGCCGCGCAGCCAGCCCACGCAGGCCCTGGCGAAAGCAAAGATGCGGTCGGTGACGCCGCCCGCGTTCATGATGTTGCCCATCAGGATGAAGAGCGGCGCGGCAAGCAGCGGAAACGAATTCGCCGATTGCGCCACTTTCTGCGGAATAATGCCGGCCGGGATGCCGGCAAACCAGACGAAGGCGAAGGCGGCGAGCCCCATGGAGGCAAAGAGCGGCACCCCGACGAGCAGCGCGCCGAACCACGCACCCATGATCCATGCCATCGTCACAGTCATAGCGGTTGTGCTCCCGGTGCTGGTTCGTCGGGCAGACGGCCCCTGAAGACGTCACGAAGCGCGGCCACGGCCTGGAGGATCAGGGCTGTCGCCGCGACAGGAATGGGCAGGTAGAGCAACGCCGCAGAGAGCGGGAGTGTGACCCATTCGATATCCCAGTTCCGGCTGATGAGGGGAAAACCCCAGCGGATGAGCTGGACTGCGAAGACGATCACGGCGAGCTGGATGACGATCTCCATGGCGAGGCGCGCGCCGCGCGGCAGGCGATCAATAAACACGTTGATACGGATATGGCTGCCGCGCCGCGCCGCGATCATCCAGCCGGTGAAGCCGGTCCAGACCAGCAGATGCTGTGCCATCTCGTCCGACCATGGCACCGCGCGGTTGAGCTGGCGCGAGACAACACCGGTCATCACGCTGGCGAGCAGCGCGAGAAGAAGCGCCACCGCAGCGATGCGGAGCAAGCGATCGGCGACAAGGGGCAGGTTCGGCAGCATGGGGCTCCTCCTTCTCCCCTTGCGGGAGAAGGTGGCCGGCGGATGCCGGCCGGATGAGGGGTAATGCGAAGCAATCCTGTCGCGTTGTTGCTTGACCGGACGCTGCAAGGGTCGCTCCGCGAGACCCCTCATCCGTCATGCTCCGCATGACACCTTCTCCCGCAAGGGGAGAAGGAGAGCGCCAGAACTACAACGCCCCCAGCGCCTCGAAATTACCCTTGCCCCAGCGGCTTTCGAACTTGGCCGGAACAGTCGCGAGCACGGGCTTCCGCCAATCATCAAGGTTGGGCTCTATCACCGTCATGCCAGCCCCCTTCAGCGTCGCCACAAGGTTCGCCTCCTGCGACAGGAGCTCCTTGTCCTGCCATGCCGCACCTGCCGTAAAGGCGGCCTGCAGCATGTCGCGGTCCGCCGCCGGAAGGCCTTTCCAGAAGGTCTCGTTGGCGATGATCATGCGCGGTGTGATGATGTGCTCTGTCAGCACGAGGAACTTCTGCACCTCGAAGAACTTGCCGCTCTGGATCGTGGGAAGCGGGTTCTCCTGCCCGTCCACCGCGCCCTGACTCAGGGCGAGATAGAGCTCGGGAAAGGCGATGGGCGTGGCGCGTGCGCCCCATGCGTCGGCCATGGCCTGGAAGACGTCGACGGGCGGCACGCGGAGCTTGAACCCCACCATGTCGGCCGGCGTCCGCACCTGTTTCGTGCCGGTCGTGAGATGCCGCTTGCCGTAGTAGGTGACGTTGAGCATGCGCATCTGGCGCTTTGCAGCGAGTTCATCGTTCATGCGGGCAAAGAGCGGCGTGCCCGTCACCTTGGCCAGATGCGCAGCATCCTTCCAGAGATAGGGTGCCTCGATCAGCGAAAGCTGCGGCAGAAAGGCACCCAGCGCGCCCGCGCCGTCGGTTGTCATTTGCAGCGCGCCGGCGGAAACAGACTCGATCATGTCCTTTCCGGTGCCGAGCTGGCCATTCGGGAAAAGCTGGATGTCGATGCGTCCCGACGTCTTCTCCTTCACTTCCTTTGCGATGCGTTCGGCCATCTGCACCTGCGGATGCGTGGTGGCCAACAGCTCGCCCCAGCGGATGACGGTTGCCTGCGCGCGCAGCACTGTGGGCATGCATAGTCCTGTGCCGATAGCGCCCGCTCCAAGCAGCAAGCCCCGGCGGTGAACTGTTCTGGTCATGACGTCCTCCCCTCTGTTGCCGACATTGCGGCGCTTTTGTTGTTTCCTCAGCCCATCTCGATGGCTCTGGCCCGCGACATGTTGATATGCGCCTGCATCGCGACGACCGCCGCGTCGGCGTCCTTTCGCTCGATCGCTTCGATCACCTTCATGTGGTCGCGAAACACGGGGATCACGAGATTGGCGTAAAGCCGCGTCTCGTTCTGGCGGATCAGCTTGATCTTGATCCAGTTCACACGGAAGGCGTTCGAGATGATCTCGTTGTCGAGATGATCGATCACCGCCTCGTGGAGGCTGCGGTCTGTCGCTTCGGCGTCCGCGATCAGCGTGTCCGTCTCGCCAGCTTCCGCCCGTCGCATAATGGCCTCATGCGACGCCCTCAGCGTTGCGATCGCATCGCCGCTGCGCGCGGTGGCGTAAAGCGCCGTTGCCTGAAGTTCGAGGAACATGCGGAACTGATAGGCGTTCCGGATGAGGCTGAGGTCCACATGCGCCACCTGCATGCCACGCTGTGGCACGGTGGTAATCAGCCCTTCGGCCTCAAGACGTGGGATCAGCTCGCGGATCGCGCCCAGCGGCATGCTGGTGATTTCGACCAGTTCCCGCTGCGAGATGAACTGCCCCGGCCTGATCTCGCGTGACAGCAGCCGCTCCGTGAAGCTGTCATAGGCCTTGTCGCGCAGCTTGAGGGGTGCGGGTGTCATACTCTCACGCCGCTTTCCCGGCCCTGACGGCCGCAAGCGTGGCGGCAAGCGTGCGGATGGAAGCGACGGGCATCGCGTCCAGCGGGGGGCGCATGATCCGCCAGGCCGGATCGCCGTTCATTTCGCCAATCATGGCCTTCACAGCGGACATGAAGGAATAGGCGACGATCGCCTCCACCATGGCGTTGACGCGCGGGTTCTCCTCGCCCTCATGGGCGAGCGGCCGGAGCAGATCGGGTGCGATGTTGGCGAGGCCGCAGATGGTTCCCGCTCCGCCGTGGTGCACCGCCCTGGCGAGTTGACGTTCGTCGCCGACAAGGATCTGCAATCCCTCCAGTTCCTTGAGCCGCCGCTCGGTCGCGGCCCAGTCGCCGTTGGAATCCTTGACGCCGGTGACCACGCCGGGAAACGCCTCCACTAGCCGCTGCGTCAGCTCCACGGAAATGCCGTTCCGGGTCATGCCGGGGATGTGATAAAGGATCACATCACGCAATTGGCCGCCGAGCTTCTCGAAAACCACCGCGAAAAAACGGAACAGCCCGTCATCGCTCGCCTGGCCGAAATAGAACGGCGGTGCCAGCAACAGGCCGCGACAGTCCATGTCATAGCCCGCCCGGGCCTGTGCAACCGTATCCTCCACCGAGGCCGCCGACACGCCTGCGAAGACGCGCGAACGGAGATCGATTCCGGTCGTTGCCAGAGCCGCCAGCGCCTGATGGCGCTCGGGCACGGAGATGGATGCGCCCTCGCCTGTCGTCCCGAAGGCCGTGATGCCATCGCAGCCTTTCGCAAGGACATCCACGGCATGTGCGCTCATACGGCGCAGATCAATCGCGCCGTTTTCGCTGAACGGGGTCGACAGCGCGCAGTTCAGCCCGATCCGTTCGCCCGTCGCCGCCATTGCATCCCCCGCCACAACGCCAGACTTGCCTGTTATGACAGCTACGTCAAGACTAACATGTCAGTTTAAACCAGCGATGG
>JBOFUS010000654.1:0-1691 GCA_051652685.1 Beijerinckiaceae bacterium | reverse complement strand
CGCGCTTCCGTCCCGCCAGGCATGCGCCGGCCAACCAGCTGGCGCGGGCTCTCCTCCAGCGGCAGTTCGTCCAGCTGGTGCTGGGCGAAGTAGGCCACGGTCAGGCGCGTCGAGCGCACGGCCTTGCCTTCCATGGCCGGCAACCTGTCGGCCAGCAGCTTGACGAAGGTCGACTTGCCGTTGCCATTGGCACCCAGCAGCCCGATGCGGTCGTCGTTCGATATCGACAGCGACAGGCGCTTCAGCACCTTGCGGTCGCCGTAGCCGACGGCGGCGTTTTCCAGCCGGATGATCGGTGGCGCGAGTTCTTTCTCGGGCGAAGGAAAGGAAAGCCGCGCCTCCGCCTCGTCGCCAATGGTCTGGACAAGCTGCATCTTCTCGAGCCGCTTGACGCGCGACTGCGCCTGGCTGGCCTTGGAGGCTTTCGCCTTGAAGCGGGCGATGAACGCCTCCAGCTTCTTGCGTTCCACCTGCTGCTTGCCGGCGGCTTTCAGAAGAAGCGTCTTCTTTTCAGAGAGCTGGCGGGCAAAGCTCGTGTAACCGCCGCGATAGAGCGTGAGCT
Source organism: Beijerinckiaceae bacterium (assembly GCA_051652685.1). Taxonomy (GTDB): domain Bacteria; phylum Pseudomonadota; class Alphaproteobacteria; order Rhizobiales; family Beijerinckiaceae; genus JADCCX01. The sequence goes on along the minus strand of JBOFUS010000654.1, from coordinate 1,129 downwards.
TTCCCCGGTCGAGATGCAGCGTATGGTCCGTCACGGCATCAAGGAAATCGCGGTCGTGGCTGACAGTCAGCACCGTGTGCGGATAGCGGGTAAGATAGTCCTGCAACCACAGCGCGCCTTCCAGATCGAGGTAGTTGGTCGGCTCGTCGAGCAGCAGCAGATCGGGCTGCATGAACAGCACGGCGGCAAGTGCCACGCGCATGCGCCAGCCGCCCGAGAAATCCGAGCAGGGCCGGGCCTGCGCTTCGGCATCAAAGCCGAGGCCGTGCAGGATTGCCGCCGCGCGGGCCGGTGCGGAATGCGCTTCGATGTCCATCAGTCGCGTGTGGATGTCCGCGATGCGGGCGGGATCGGTCGCGGTGTCTGATTCCAGAAGCAGGGCCGAGCGTTCGACATCGGCGGCCAGCACCGTATCGATCAGGCTTGTCGGCCCACCGGGCGCTTCCTGCGCCACCTGCCCTAGGCGCGCCTGGCGCGGGATCGTCGCGGTTCCACCCTCTGATACAAGCTCACCAGTCACGATGCGGAACAACGTCGTCTTGCCGGTGCCATTGCGGCCGACAAGCCCCACACGCGCGCCGGTCGGCAGCATCGCGGAAGCGTCGTCCAGCAACAGGCGGCCGGCCACCCGGCAGGAGAGGTTCGAGATCGTCAACATGGCCATGCGCTCTAGCAGCATCGGCCCGCGCCGCAACGGGACAATTCCTTAACGCTGCGATCAAAGGCGCTTCCGGATTGCGGCGGGAATTAGGATGTCCGCAACGAAAGCCGCCCTAACGTCGCCAAATACAGGGGCGAAGGCCGGCAACAAGCTGTGGCCGGGATGGCAAGCAAACCAAAACAACACGCAAACCAAAACAACACGCAAACATGGGAATGGTGTGATGATGACGATGTTCGATGGTCAGGTGACCGAAGGTTTTGATGTCCGTGTTGTATCCGACAAGGCGCTCGCCGGAATCCGCGCCGCGACCCGCGCGCGCGGCATTCTCAGCCGCGAAGAGGCCGAGTTCCTGTTCCTCATTGATCGTACCGGTTTCGTCGGCGGCCCCGACTGGTTCCCCGATGCCGTGAAAGCGGTCTCCTCATTTGTGGTGTGGGACCGCAGTCCTTCGGGCCATGTGACCGA
>JBOFUS010000653.1:0-1641 GCA_051652685.1 Beijerinckiaceae bacterium | reverse complement strand
TTGCCTTCATCGCCTACCACGCGATGAAGCTCCCCCCCATCGATCAGCTCGCGGTGCCCAAGCGGCCACCCAACATCGCCATTCTCGCAAGCGACGGCTCTCTGATGGCCAACCGGGGCGAAACCGGCGGCGGCACGGTGACCTATCGTGAACTGCCGCGCTATCTGCCGCGCGCCTTCGTATCCATCGAGGACCGCCGCTTCTTCGGCCACTATGGCATCGACCCCATCGGCATCGGCCGGGCGGTCTTCCGCAACCTCAGCGGCGGGCGCGTGTCGGAGGGTGGCTCGACGCTCACCCAGCAGCTCGCGAAGAACGTGTTCCTGACGCAAGAACGCACGGCGTCCCGCAAGGCGCAGGAGGCGATCCTTGCGATCTGGCTGGAGCGGAATTACTCGAAGGAGCAGATCCTCGAACTCTACATGAACCGGGTCTATTTCGGTTCGGGTGCCTATGGCGTCGAAGCCGCCTCACAGAAATACTTTGGCAAATCCGCCCGATCCGTCACCATCGCAGAGGCTGCGATCCTCGCGGGGCTTGTCCAGGCTCCCTCGCGCCTCGCCCCCAACCGTAACCCCGAAGCGGCGGCAGATCGCGCTGCGGTGGTGGTCGCTGCCATGGTTCGCGACAGCGTTGTGAGCGACAAGGATGCAAAGGTAGCGCTATCTGCTCCGGCCAAGGCGCGTCGCCAGGCGGGCGCGGGCTCAGCCAACTATGCTGCGGACTGGATTGTCGACGTGCTTGATGATTACGTGGGTGCGATCGATCAGGACATCACCGTCGTCACGAGCATCGATCCGGTTGCACAACGTCTTGCAGAGCAAGCGCTGACGGCGGAGCTGGATGCCAAGGGCGACAAGAACGATGTTGGCCAGGGCACGGTTGTGTCGATGACGCCACAGGGTGCTATCCGCGCCATGGTCGGCGGTCGCAACTACACCGAGAGCCAGTTCAACCGCGCCGCCGCCGCCAAGCGACAGCCGGGGTCTGCGTTCAAGCCCTTTGTCTATCTCACGGCACTCGAGCGCGGTTTTACGCCTCAATCGCCGGTGCTGGATGGGCCGATCAATATCAAGGGCTGGAAACCCGAGAACTACACCCGCGAGTATTTCGGCGAGGTGACGTTGCAGAAAGCGCTGTCTATGTCGCTCAATACGCCGGTGGTGCGCTTGATCCAGGAGGTCGGCCCGCGCGCCGCCGCGCGCACGGCGCAGCGGCTGGGCATCTCGTCGCCGCTCCTGCCCTTGCCCTCGCTGGCACTTGGCACCTCGGAAGTGACACCGTTGGAACTGACAGCCGCCTATGCCGCTTTTGCCAATGGAGGAACCACCGTCATCCCGCACGCGATCCTGCAGGTAAAGAACGCCAAGGGTCAGGTGATCTACACGCGGGGCCAGGCCGATCTTGGCCGCGCCATGAGCCCTGAGCACGCTGGGCAGATGAACCAGATGCTGCGCGAGACGCTGGTGTCGGGAACCGCGCGCAAGGCGGAGCTTTCCGGCTGGCCCGCCGCCGGCAAGACCGGAACGACGCAGGACCACCGCGATGCGTGGTTCGTGGGCTACACGGGCCATCTCGTGACCACCGTCTGGGTCGGCAACGACGACGGCGAGGAGATGAAGAAGGTAACAGGTTCGGGAC
>JBOFUS010000652.1:0-1871 GCA_051652685.1 Beijerinckiaceae bacterium | reverse complement strand
AGCCGCCCCAGATGCCGTTGACATCGCAGGTGGGGCGCGTCGAGATCTGCTCGATCAGCATGCGGCCCTTCTCGCCGACAGCATGTTTCAGGCCCACCTGACCCAGAAACTCCTGCTCCGTCAGGTTCAGGGCCGCCAGACGGGCCTTCACCTTCGGCGGCAGGTTGCGCACGCCGTCATAGAAACCGGGAACCGCCACGCGACCGTTCGGCCGCTTCAGCGCAGTGATGATGCCGGCCAGCACATGCACCGGATTGGCCGCAGCGCCACCGAAGAGGCCGGAATGGAGATCGCGGTCGGCGCAGCGGATGATGATCTCCTCGTAGAGCATGCCCCTCAGCGAGGTGGTGATCGCCGGCGTCGCACGGTCCCACATGCCGGTGTCGCAGACGAGCGCCAGATCGGCCTTCAGCTCCTTCGCGTTCGCCTCGACGAAGGCGGGCAGGTTGATCGAGCCGTTCTCTTCCTCGCCCTCGATCATCGCTGTCACGCCGACGGGCAGCGATCCGGTCACGGCCCTGTAGGCGCGGCAGGCTTCGACAAACGTCATCACCTGACCCTTGTCGTCGCAGGCGCCGCGCGCCACGATCACCTTCCGGCCCGGTGACAGCTCAACCAGCTTTGGCTCGAAGGGTGGGCTTGTCCACTGGTCCAGCGGATCAACCGGTTGCACGTCGTAGTGGCCGTAGAACAGCACGTGTGGCTTGTCTTTTGGGCCCTCGGCACGACCCATGACGACCGGATGACCCGGCGTCGGGCGGACAGACGCATCGAAGCCGATGCTCGCGAGATCATCCCTCAGCCACTCCGCAGCGCGGGCGCAATCCGCTGTCCACGCCTTGTCCGTCGAGATTGACGGGATGCGCAGGAATTCGAAGAGCCGTTCAAGGCTTCTTGGCATCTCCTTGTCGGCATGGGCAAGGACGGAGTCGAGCGTGGACATGGGGCTTGCTTCTCTTCTGTTCGAACGATGTGCAATCTGTCAGCCGCAGGGCGGCGCGCCAAGATCAAAGCGTATGCAGATCGTGGATAGTTTCTGATCCTCGGCATCATAAAAACTTGCAGCCGAGCCGTTGCTGGGCATGCTAGGCCGCAACGCAGAACCATTCCGGGACGAGGACACCAGCAATGATCACCTACGGCCATTTCATTGGCGGCAAGCATGTGGCGGGAACGTCGGGCCGCACGGCGGACGTCTGGCAGCCGATGGACGGCACCTTGCGCGGCAAGGTGGCGCTGGCATCAAAGGCTGAACTGACTGCCGCCGTCGCCAACGCCAAGACCGCGCAACCGGCCTGGGCATCCGTCAATCCGCAGCGCCGCGCACGCGTGCTGATGAAGTTTCTTGACCTGATTGCCCGCGACAATGATGCTTTGGCGGAAATCCTTGCCCGCGAGCACGGCAAGACCATTCCCGACGCTAGGGGCGACATCCAGCGCGGTGTCGAGGTCGTCGAGATGTGCCTCGGCGCGCCGCATCTGCTGAAGGGCGAGTACACCGACGGCGCGGGCCCGGGCATAGACATCTATTCGATGCGCCAGCCGCTGGGCGTCGTGGCAGGCATCACGCCCTTTAACTTCCCCGCCATGATCCCGCTGTGGAAGCTCGCCCCGGCCATCGCCTGCGGCAATGCCTTCATCCTCAAACCTTCGGAGCGCGATCCCGGTGTGCCCATGAGGCTTGCGGAGCTTGCCATCGAGGCAGGCCTGCCGCCGGGCATCCTCAATGTCGTCAATGGCGACAAGGAGAGCGTCGACGCCATCATCGACGATCCGGACATCATGGCCATCGGCTTTGTCGGCTCCACGCCCATCGCCGAATACATCTACGGGCGCGGCTGCGCGAACGGCAAGCGCGTGCAGTGCTTCGG
>JBOFUS010000651.1:0-3209 GCA_051652685.1 Beijerinckiaceae bacterium | reverse complement strand
CGGCATATCCTGTCCGTACCGCGCAACATCCTCGCGCCGCTCATTTTGCTGGCCTGCATGGTAGGTTCCTTCGCGATCACCAACAGCATCAATGCCGTCGTCATCATGCTGGCGGGCGGCGTTCTGGGCTGGCTGATGGAGGAGAACGGCTTTCCCGTGGCTCCTGTCATCCTCGGTCTGGTGCTTGGCGAGATGCTGGAGCAGAACTTCATGACGTCGATGATCAAGGCGGACGGGCAATTTCTCGGCTTCTTCGCGCGGCCGATTGCGGCGACGCTTGGCGTGCTGACCATTGCCGTCTGGGCGCTGATGCTCTGGAACCGTCGTCCGGTCGCCCTGCGAAATCCTTGACAGAAATAGGCGCGTCACGCATATGCCGCGCGCGTTTGGCAGTGTAGCTCAGTTGGTGAGAGCGCCGGATTCATAACCCGGAGGTCGGCGGTTCAAATCCGCCCGCTGCTACCAACCCCCTTGTCACATATCGTGATTTCACAGATCTTGCGCCGGCTTGGGCATGGTGGAACGTTGGCGATGTTCAGCGGCCCTCAAGGCTGCGGCGGGCGACATCGCGTACGAACCTGAGACCTGTGGCGCGACGCCATCCCCCGGCCTTCATGGCCGCCATCAGACCGGCAGACCCGGTCTCCTGACGGAGGGATGGATATGGCCAATCAACAAGGAAACCAGCAGGGCAGAGAACCCAAAGAAGGCTTGCAATTTGCGGGGTCGAAGGGTGGTCGGCGCATGACCATTGCCCTCGTCGGCCCCTTCCAGAGTGGCAAGACGACGCTGCTCGAAAGCCTTCTGGCACGCACTGGTGCCATCCGCCGTGCCGGCGGCGTGGCGGAGGGAGCGAGCGTCGGTGACGCCAGCGCCGAGGCGCGCGCGCGCCAGATGTCCGTCGAACCGAACATCGCTACCGTGGAATATCTGTCTGACCAGTTCACTTTCATCGATTGCCCGGGTTCGGTGGAATTTTCGCACGACATGCGCGCGGCACTCCCGCTGTGCGACGCGGCGGTCGTGGTCTGCGAGGCGGACAGCCGCAAGATCCCGGCCTTGCAGGTGATCCTGCATGAGCTGGAAGACATGGGTCTTCCCCGCTTCCTCTTTCTCAACAAGATCGACACCGCGACGGCGCGCGTCCGCGAGACGCTGGCGCTGCTGCAGCCTGCCTCGCGGACGCCACTGCTGCTGCGCCAGATCCCGATCTGGAAGGACGGCATCGCCACCGGATACGTCGATCTCGCAAGCGAGCGCGCCTATGTCTATCGCGAGCACGCGGAAAGCCAGCGGATGGATATCCCGGGTGAGGAGATGCCGCGCGAGAAGGAAGCACGCTTCTCGATGCTCGAGCGTCTTGCCGATTATGACGACGAATTGATGGAGGCGCTGATCGAGGACGCCGAGCCCCCTCGCGACCGCATTTTCGAGGATCTCGCAAAGGAGATGCGCGCCGGCCATATTGTTCCCGTGCTGCTGGGTGCGGCAAGCCGGGGAAATGGCGTGACCCGTCTGCTCAAGGCGCTCCGCCACGAAGCTCCGGGTCTGGAAGCAACGCTGGAGCGGATCGGCGCGCAGCGGGGCGATGCGCCGCTGGCGCAGGTGATCCGGACGGTTCACACCGCCCACGCGGGCAAGCTTTCCGTTGCACGCGTGCTGTCCGGCCATTTCGCGGACAATGATGTCGTCGCGCTCTCATCCGGTGTCGAGGCCCGCATTTCCGGTGTTTCGCGGTTGCTCGGCCAGACACTGATCAAGGTTGGCCAGGCGCGGGCAGGTGACTGCGTCGCCTTTGGCCGGCTGGAAGCGGCGTTGACGGGCTGCGCCATCGGCCCGGCGCGCAGCCAGCCGAAACCCGGCTCATCCATCGCCATCCCGCAGCCGGTGATGGCGGTGACGCTGCATGCGCTGGAACGCAAGGACGATGTCCGGCTCTCGACTGCCTTGCAGAAGCTGACGGAGGAGGATCCGGCGCTGCTTTGGGAGCAGGCACCGGAAGGCGGAGAGATGACGCTGCGCGGCCAGGGCGAGATGCATCTTCGCGTGGCGCGCGACCGCATCGTCGGCCGCTTCGGCATTCCTGTCAGTGAAGGCAAGGTCGCTGTCGCCTTCCGGGAAACCATCCGCGACACGGTAGAGGCCCGTGGCCGGCACAAGAAGCAGAGCGGTGGCCACGGGCAGTTCGGTGATTGCCTCATTGCCGTAGCGCCACGACCACGCGGTGAGGGCGTGCAATTCCATGAGACCGTCACCGGAGGCACTGTGCCGAAACAGTATTTCTCCGCCGTGGAAACCGGTGCGCGTGCCGCACTCGTGCGCGGGCCGCTTGGTTTTCCGGTGGTCGATGTGGATGTGGTGCTGAAGGATGGCTCCTACCACTCGGTCGACTCCTCCGACATGGCCTTCCAGATCGCCGGGAAGCTAGCCGTTGACGCGGCCTTGCCTCTTGCCCGGCCCGTGTTGCTGGAGCCGATCCTGTCCGTCGAGATCGCAGTGCCCACCGACGGGCTGGCCAAGGCGACACAGATGATTGCGGCGCGTCGCGGACAGATTCTTGGCTATGCGCCGCGCTTCGGATGGGATGGCTGGGACGTCGTGCAGGCTCTTGCACCGGAGGCGGAGATGGGCGGGCTGATCATCGAACTGCGTTCGGCGACGGCCGGCGTCGGTTCGTTCACCCAGCGCTTCGACCATATGGCTGAGGTGACAGGAAGGCTGGCCGAGCATGTGGTGACGGAACGTCGCCGGCAGGCAGCTTGAGGCAGAGCCCGGCCGGACGCCTGATGTGTCCGGCCGGGCTTGTTTCCGCTGCCTCTTGCGTCCCCGGCAGCACGGCCCTACGCATTGGTTCAGGGATATACGAAAGGCCGCCCGAGAGCGGCCGATGGGGAGGAATATATGGCGACTGCGATGGCGAACGGGCAAGGAGCAGCAGGACATGACATGGCGCGGCCCTGGCTGAAAAGCTATCCGAAGGGTGTGCCCGCAACGATTGACGCGACGTCGCTGGGATCAATCGCGGACATGCTGGCTGACAGCGCGCGCCGCTACGCAGACCGCCCCGCCTTCGAAAGCTTCGGCAAGAAGCTGACCTTTGCCGAGATCGAGACAGCCTCGCTCGCCTTCGCCGCCTTTTTGCAATCGAAGGGACTGAAGAAGGGCGACCGCGTTGCCCTGATGATGCCGAACGTGATGGCCTATCCCGT
>JBOFUS010000650.1:0-2228 GCA_051652685.1 Beijerinckiaceae bacterium | reverse complement strand
GCCGAGGCGCGCACGCTGGCGCTCGACTTCTACAAGCAGGGCGGCCTCGAGGTCTCGGCGCGCGCCATGGACCAGGAATTCGCGCTGCGTCCCACCTTCGGCCTCGATGAGCAGCTGAAGATCATGGACCGTGGTGCGGCTGCCTCCGCGGTGGATGGCTGGTTCAGCGAGATCGGCAAGTTCATCACCGATGTCGGCACGATTCCCTCGAGCCCTGATTCCAAGAGCTACATCACCGACGAGTTCATGAAAAAGGTCGCGGCTGATCCGAAGCTCAAGGCCTTCGCGACGGAATTCGACAAGAAGTGAGCAAACACCGGCTTCTCCCACCCAACATGGGCTTGCCCATGTTGGGCAATAGAGATGTTCAGATGGGGCAAGCCCCATCTGAATGGAGAAGCTGTCACGCAAAGCGTGACTGATGAGGGTCAGCGCCAACATTTGGCGTTGACCCTCATCCGCCCGCCATCCGCAATTCTGGACGAAACACTGCACCTTCTCCCAAGGGAGAAGGATTGTACCCCGATCAAGGACACCCCATGCCCATCATCCACCTCAAGCGCGCATCGAAGACCCCCGAGACCGAGACGGGCAATGCCCGCGAGGTCGTGACCGAAATGCTGGCCGCCATCGAGGCAGGCGGCGAGCAGGCCGTGCGCGACTACGCACTCAAGCTCGACAAATGGGCCGGCCCCATCGTCATGGACAAGGCGATGATCGCCGAGCGGACGAAGGACGTGCCGCAATCTGTCAGGGACGATATTGCGCTCGCCGCCGGCCAGGTGCGCCGCTTCGCCGAAGCACAACGCGATTCCGTGCGTGATTTCTCCATCGAACTCTCGCCGGGCCTGCACCTTGGCCAGAAGCTCGTGCCGGTGAACACCGCCGGCTGCTATGTGCCGACCGGCCGCTATGCCCATATCGCGTCGGCCTACATGTCCATCGCCACTGCCAAGGCGGCGGGCGTCAAGACGGTGGTCGCCTGCTCGGCACCGTTCCGGGGTGAGGCGATTCACCCTGCCGTGCTCCATGCCATGACCGTGGCGGGTGCCGACGTGATCATGTGTCTGGGCGGCGTGCAGGCTATCGCATCCATGACCTTCGGCCTCTTCACGGGAAAACCAGCCGATATCATCGTTGGACCCGGCAACAAGTTCGTGGCGGAAGCCAAGCGCATGCTCTTCGGCAAGGTCGGCATCGATGTCTTCGCCGGGCCGTCGGAAGTTGCCGTGATTGCCGACGACACCGCCGATCCGCTGATCGTTGCCACAGATCTGGTTGGTCAGGCCGAGCACGGCCACGAGAGCCCCGCCTGGCTAATCACCGACTCGCGCCGCATCGCCGACGAAACCGCGCGGCTGATGCCGGAGCTGATCGCGGCGCTGCCGCCCACCGCACGCGATGCAGCCGGTGCCGCCTGGCGCGACTATGGCGAGATCGTGCTCTGCGACACGCGGGAAGAGATGGTGCAGGTATCCGACGAATACGCCTGCGAGCATCTGGAGGTCCATTGTGCCGATCTCCACTGGTGGCACGCCAACCTCACCAACTACGGCTCGTTGTTCCTCGGCGAGGAAACCAACGTGGCTTTCGGAGACAAGGTGTCCGGCCCCAACCACATCCTGCCGACCAAGTTCGCGGCGCGGTACTCCGCCGGGCTGTCAGTGCACAAATTCCTGAAGCCGCTGACGTGGCAGCGCATGGATCGCGAGGCCTGCAAGACGTTGGCCCCTGTTTCAGCCCGCATCTCGCGCATGGAGGGCATGGAGGGCCACGCCCGTACCTCCGACGTGCGCATGGCAAAGTATGCGCCCGGCACCAACGTCGATCTCGGCCGGCCCGTGGAGCTCTGAGTGGCGTTCCGGCTGGGCAATCTCTTTGACCTGACGGGCCGCACGGCACTCATCACCGGCGGCAACAGCGGCATTGGCCTCGCCATGGCGCGGGCGCTGGGGCTGGCGGGGGCACAGGTCATCCTCGCGGCACGCCGGGCCGAGCTGCTGGAAGAGGCTGCGAGGGCGTTGTCAGATGACAACATTCCTACATCCTGTCTGTCCGTTGATCTCGCGTCGGCTGGCTGCGCAACCACGATCATGGACGGCATCGCGGCGCGGAAGCAGCACGTCGACATCCTGGTCAACGCCGCCGGCATCAACCTGCGCCAGCCATTCGCCGAGGTGACGGCCGAAGCCTTCGACCTGCACATGGCGCTGCATCTGCGAGCGCCC
>JBOFUS010000649.1:0-1150 GCA_051652685.1 Beijerinckiaceae bacterium | reverse complement strand
TAGTTCCGGAAGGGCGCGTCAAAGAGCCGGCGCATCGCGCCTCGGCATCACAAGCTGCTGAGTTCCAGAGAAAGTTTCCACCGAGCGTAAGAGGTTGGGGAAAGACTTGCGGGGGGTGAAACCAACACCCGCGATCTGGAAATTGCTTAGACTGGTTTTCGCCGCTTGACAAGCTTTACGTCGCCAAGTGAGCAATGGGCGCGGGTTTTCCCGTGTTCTGTCGCGGAGGCTTCCGTTCATGCCATTTATTCCCGACGCTTCCACACTTGCCGCCTACACGTTAGCCAGTATCATCCTTTTTGCCACGCCCGGGCCGGACATGAGCCTGTTTCTCGCCCGCACCATCGCCGGCGGGCGCGTGGCGGGAATTGCGTCGATGGCGGGCTCCAGCTTCGGCTGCCTGGTGCACACAGCGCTGGCGGCAGTCGGGCTTTCGGCGCTGATCGCCGCTTCGCCCGCAGCTTTCAGCGCGGTAAAGATTGGCGGCGCGCTGTATCTGCTCTGGCTTGCCTTCGACGCCATTCGCAATGGTTCCGCGCTCAATCCGTCCACGGACGGCAAGCCACCCGCCTCGCTCATGCGCACCTTCCTGCTGGGCGTCATGGTCAACCTGACAAACCCGAAGGTGGTGCTTTTCTTCGTGACGTTTCTGCCGCAGTTCGTCTCGGCGGACGATCCGCATGCGCCATCGAAGCTCGCCTTTCTCGGCGTCTACATGCTCATCGTCACCTTTCCGCTTGCTGTGCTGATGATTCTGGGGGCGGAGAGGGTTGTCGGCAGCCTGCGCCGACGCCCGCGCGTGATGCGGGGCATCGACTATGTCTTCGCGGGATTCTTCGGAGCTTTTGCAGTGCGGACTTTGTTGACCGAAGGGCGGTAACCCCCTCAGCGCCGCGCCACCGGTGCCTTCATCGTCGCCCTGTCCTCGACCGTCAGCGGATCGTTGCCGGCGGCGTGTCCCGCGAACATCCAGTAGACGAGGCCGGCCAGCGCTCCCGTTGCCGCAAGCAGCCCCGTGACAGTGGAGCCGATCTTCTCGCCTGTCAGCAATTCAGGCAACATTGCCCAAGGGAGTAACGCAGTCAGAATTGCGGCGAGCAGAAGCTGGAGCAGGAAGGAGCGCAAACCGAAGGCCTCCGTCACCACAGCG
>JBOFUS010000648.1:0-7100 GCA_051652685.1 Beijerinckiaceae bacterium | reverse complement strand
AGGCCGTCCTAAATGGATCAGAAATCGAGGCCGCCCTCGCGGGCACCCTCGGCCACAGCCTTGACACGGCCATGGTACAGGTACGATCCGCGGTCGAAGATGACCTTGCTGACGCCTGCCTTCACGGCACGCTCGGCGGCAAGCTTGCCGACCTCGCGGGCCGCAGCGACGTCCGAACCGGTCTTGAGCTTCTCGCGAAGCTCCTTCTCGATCGAGGAAGCAGCCACAATCGTGTGACCCTTCGCGTCGTCGATGACCTGCGCGTAGATCTGCTTCGCGGAACGGAAGACAGACAGGCGCGGACGCCCGTATGCCACTTCCCTGAGTTCGCGGCGCGTGCGGGATTGCCGGCGCGCCTTGGTGATTGCGTTCTTCGCCATGGCCGCCTCTTACTTCTTCTTGCCTTCCTTGCGGAAGATGAACTCGCCCTCGTACTTGACACCCTTGCCCTTGTAAGGCTCGGGGCCGCGGTAGGCACGGATTTCAGCTGCGATCTGGCCGACACGCTGCCGGTCATTGCCCGAAATCACGATCTCGACCGGCTTCGGGGTGACGATGGTGATATCGTCCGGGATGGCCACATTGATTTCGTGGCTGTAGCCCAGCGACAGCTGCAGGTTCTTGCCCGCAACAGCAGCCTTGTAACCGACACCGGTGATCTCGAGCTTCTTCTGGAAGCCCAACGTCGAACCAGTCACAATATTCTGCACCTGGGCGCGCGTGGTTCCCCACATCGCCCGGGCACGCTTTGATTCGTTGCGCGGCGAGAAGCTGATGAGGTTGCCCTCGATCTTGACTTCAACGTCGTCGCTGCCGGAGAACCGAAGCTCCCCCTTTGGACCCTTGGCCACAATAGCCGATCCATCCAGCCGCACCTGGCAGCCATTCGGAATTTCAACGGCCTTCTTACCGAGACGGGACATCTTTCAGCTCCTCTCGCTCAGAAGATTTTGCAGAGAACTTCGCCACCGACGTTCTGCTCGCGTGCGGCATGATCGGCCATCACGCCCTTGGGCGTGGAGACAATCGTGACGCCGAGACCATTTGCGACGGAGGGAAGACGGTCGACCGGAACATAGACGCGGCGCCCAGGCTTCGACACACGCTCGATCGTCTTGATGACCGGAAGGCCATCAAAGTACTTGAGCTCGATATCGATGTCGGTGCGGCCGTTGCCATACTCGGTCACGGAGTAGTCGCGGATGTAGCCCTCGCTCTTGAGGACATCGAGCACGCGGCTGCGGAGGTTGGAGCCCGGCGTTGAAACGCGGGACTTGCGACGCATCTGCGCATTGCGGATGCGGGTCAGCATATCGCCGAGAGGATCGGTCATAGACATCGTCGTCCCCCCTTACCAGCTGGACTTGGTGAGGCCCGGAACGAGCCCCCGGTTGCCGAGCTCGCGCATGGCAATGCGCGACATCCTCAGCTTGCGGTAATAGGCGCGGGGACGGCCCGTCACCTCGCAGCGGTTCTTCACGCGGATCACAGCGCCGTTGCGCGGCATCTGTGCCAGCTTCAGGGTCGCCTCGAAGCGATCCTCAAGCGTGGCTTCCTTGTTCATTATCACCGCCTTCAGCCGCGCGCGCTTGGCCGCATGCTGACCGGACAGCTTCGCCCGGCGGTTGTTCTTCTCAATCATGCCCTTTTTGGCCATGTCGTCAGTTCCTTCTGGTCGCCGCGTTTGAGCCGGAGCTCACTGCCGGAACGGGAAGTTGAAGTGCTTCAGGAGTGCGCGCGCTTCCTCGTCGGTTTTGGCCGTCGTGCAAACGATCACATCCATGCCCCAGGTCTGGTCGATCTTGTCGTACGAGATCTCGGGGAACACCAGGTGCTCCTTGATACCCATGGCGTAGTTGCCACGACCATCAAAGCTCTTCGGGTTGAGGCCACGGAAGTCACGGACGCGCGGCAGGGCCACGGTCACGAAACGGTCCATGAACTCATACATACGCGTCTTGCGCAGCGTCACCTTCGCGCCGATCGCGAGGTTCTCGCGCAGCTTGAAGTTCGAGATCGCCTGACGGGCACGGGTGAGTGTCGGCTTCTGGCCGGCAATGAGCGCGAGGTCGCCGGCGGCGATGCCAGCCTTCTTGGAATCAGCCACCGCCTCGCCAATGCCCATGTTGATCACGATCTTCGTGACCGTTGGCACCTGCATGACGTTCTTGTAGCCGAACTCCTCGATCATCTTGGGACGCACCACTTCCGCGTAGTGCTTCTTGAGACGGGGCTCGTAAGTCTGTTGATCAAGCATCGATCAGGTCTCCCGAACGCTTGGCGAAACGCACCTTGCGGCCGTCGTCCAGAATCTTGAAACCGACGCGCGTCGCCTGTCCGTCCTTCGGGTCGGCAACGGCAATGTTCGACAGGTCAATTGTCGCTTCCTTGCTGATGATGCCGCCAGACTGGCTCTGCGTCTGTTTCTGGTGCTTCTTGACCATGTTGACACCACGGACGACAGCGCGACCCTCGGTGGGGCGCACCTCAAGCACTTCTCCTGATTTGCCCTTGTCACGGCCAGCAAGCACGACGACCTTGTCGCCCTTTTTGATTTTGGCGGCCATCACAGCACCTCCGGCGCGAGGCTGATGATCTTCATGTGGTTCTTGGCGCGAAGCTCGCGCGGAACTGGCCCGAAGATGCGGGTGCCGACCGGCTCTTTCTGGTTGTTGATCAACACGGCCGCATTGCGGTCGAAGCGGATCACCGAACCGTCAGCACGGCGGATATCCTTCGCGGTGCGAACGACGATCGCCTTCATGACGTCGCCCTTCTTCACACGGCCGCGCGGAATGGCTTCCTTGATGGACACGACAATGATGTCGCCCACGCCAGCATACTTCCGCTTCGATCCACCAAGGACCTTGATACACATAACACGTCGCGCGCCAGAATTGTCGGCAACGTCCAGATTCGTTTGCATCTGGATCATAGGCTTTGATCCCTTTCTGTTTCAGCTCGGTTTCCGGAGGTCGGAGTGACCTTCGGACTTCGACTGACGGGGGTCTTGCGCCGCTGAGAACAGCGGACAGCCCCCTCGCCTTTTCAGGTGAAGCGCGGCTGCTACACGAACCGCGCCGCGAAATCAACCGGCTTCGGGCTGGTTTTCACCCAAAACAATCCATCTCTTCAATTTCGAGATGGGAGCGGCTTCCTCGATGCGCACGGTGTCGCCGACCTTGCTCAGGTTGGCTTCGTCGTGGGCATGATAGTTCTTCGAACGGCGCACCGTCTTCTTGAGCAACGGGTGCGTGAACCGGCGCTCGACCTTCACGACAATGGTCTTGTCCTGCTTGTCAGAGACGACAACACCCTGGAGAATACGCTTCGGCATGGTTTTCTCCTCAGGCCTCTTTGCCCGCGCCAGCCTTCTGGCGCGAAACAGTCATGATGCGGGCGATGTCCTTGCGGACCTGGGTCACCCGCCCGGTATTCTCGAGCTGGCCCGTCGCACGCTGAAAGCGCAAATTGAACTGCTCTTTCTTGAGCTTCGAAAGCTCGTCGCCGAGCTGGTCATTGCTCATGGTGCGAAGGTCGGAGAGACGCTGTGGGGTTTTCATCGATCGTCTCCTTCTACTCTGCGATGCGCTGAACGAAGCGCGTCTTGATGGGAAGTTTCGCGGCTGCAAGTTCAAGAGACTCGCGGGCGACATCGAGCGGCACGCCGCCGATCTCGAACATCACGCGACCAGGTTTCACCCTGGCTGCCCAATATTCCGGAGCGCCCTTGCCCTTACCCATGCGAACTTCGAGCGGCTTCTTCGAAATCGGCACATCCGGGAAGATGCGAATCCACACGCGACCAGCGCGCTTCATATGACGTGTCATGGCACGCCGCGCCGCCTCGATCTGACGCGCGGTCAGCCGATCCGGCTCCATTGCCTTCAGCCCGAACTCCCCGAAGGAAAGCTCGTTGCCGCTGGAGGCGACGCCGGAAATCCGGCCCTTGAACTGCTTGCGGAACTTTGTCCGTTTAGGTTGCAACATGGCTCAAACTCTTCCGTCAGGCGGCTTCGGGGGCCCGGCGGCCCTGGCTGCGGCCACCGTCATCGGTCGCACGCCGTTCGGACGCCATCGGATCATGTTCCAGGATCTCGCCCTTGAAGATCCACACCTTCACGCCGCAGGTACCGTAGGCGGTGATGGCTGTCGCCACACCATAGTCGACATCGGCGCGCAACGTGTGAAGAGGCACGCGGCCCTCACGGTAGGTCTCGATGCGGGCAATCTCGGCACCGCCAAGACGGCCGGAACAGGTCACCTTGATGCCCTCGGCACCAAGACGCATAGCCGACTGCATCGCCCGCTTCATGGCGCGGCGGAAAGCCACGCGACGCTCGAGCTGCTGCGCGATCGACTCGGCAACAAGCGTCGCGTCGATCTCGGGCTTGCGCACCTCGACAATGTTGATGGCGACTTCGCTGTCGGTCATCTTGGCAATCTGCTTGCGCAGCTTGTCAATGTCAGCGCCCTTCTTGCCGATGACGACACCGGGGCGTCCGGAATGGATCGAGACCCGGCACTTCTTGTGCGGACGCTCGATGACCACCTTGGAGATCGCAGCCTGCTTCAGCGTGCTGAACAGCATGGCGCGGATGGCCATGTCCTCGTGTAGCAGCTTGCCGTACTCGCCAGTGTTGGCGTACCAGCGGCTGTCCCAGGTCCGGTTGATGCCGAGCCTGAGACCGATTGGATTGACCTTCTGTCCCATTATGCGGCCTCCGAGGCTTGATTGGCGTCGACCTGGCGGACGATGATGGTGAGATGCGAAAACGGCTTCTCGATCCGCGACGCGCGACCGCGGGCGCGCGGGCTGAAACGCTTCATGACCAGCGCCTTGCCGACAAACGCCTCGGAAACAACCAGATCATCAACGTCGAGACCATGGTTGTTCTCGGCATTTGCGATGGCGCTCTGCAGCGTCTTCCTCACGTCAAGGGCAATCCGCTTGCGCGAAAATTCCAGATCGGCCAGTGCGTGGCCGACCCGCTTGCCGCGGATCAGCTGCGCCACGAGATTCAGCTTCTGAGGGCTGATGCGGATGTTGCGGGCGATGGCCTTGGCCTCGTTGTCCGCAAGCGCGCGTGGTGTGGATGTTTTTCCCATGACGCGCCCCTTACTTCCGCTTCGACTTCTTGTCGGCGGCGTGGCCGTAGAAGGTACGCGTCGGCGAAAATTCACCGAACTTGTGTCCGATCATTTCCTCGGACACGTTGACCTCAACGTGCTTCTGGCCGTTGTAAACCCCGAACTTGAGGCCAACAAACTGCGGAAGGATCGTGGAGCGACGGCTCCAGATCTTGATCACTTCGTTCCGGGTGGAGGCACGAGAAGCCTCCGCCTTCTTCAGAAGGTATCCGTCGACAAACGGACCTTTCCAAACTGAACGCGGCATGGTGGCGCTCCTTACTTCTTGCGGGCGTGACGCGACGCGACAATGAACCTGTCGGTGCGCTTGTTCGACCGCGTCTTGCGGCCCTTGGTCGGCTTGCCCCAGGGGGTAACCGGATGGCGTCCGCCAGACGTGCGGCCTTCGCCGCCGCCGTGCGGGTGATCAATCGGGTTCATGGAAACGCCGCGATTGTGCGGACGCTTGCCAAGCCAGCGGTTACGGCCAGCCTTTCCGAGAGAGATATTCATGTGGTCCGGGTTCGACACCGCACCGACCGTCGCATAGCATGCGCCGTGAACAAGCCGCTGCTCGCCGGAATTGAGGCGAACAATGACATAACCCTGGTCGCGGCCGACGATCTGAACATAGGAACCGGCGGAGCGCGCAATCTGGCCACCCTTGCCAATCTTGATCTCGACGTTGTGCACCACCGTACCAACCGGAATATTCCCGATAGGCATGGCGTTGCCAGGCTTGATGTCAGCCTGATCACCCGAAACCACGTGATCGCCGACAGCAAGACGCTGGGGCGCGAGGATGTAGGACAGCGTTCCATCCTGATACTTGATCAGAGCGATGAACGCCGTACGGTTTGGATCATACTCCAGCCGCTCGACAGTCGCCGGTGCGTCGGGCTTCTCGCGACGCCTGAAGTCGACGAGGCGGTAGGATTGCTTGTGTCCACCGCCGCGGAACCGCACCGTGACGCGACCCGTGTTGTTGCGTCCACCACGCTCCGCCTTGCCTTCGGTCAACGCCTTGACGGGCTTGCCCTTGTAGAGGTCGGAACGGTCAACGAGAACAAGCTGACGGAGGCTTGGCGTCGTCGGGTTGAATTTCTTGAGGGCCATGATCAGTTCTCCCCGCTCACAGGCCCGAAGTCACATCGATCGACTGGCCGACAGCCAGCGTCACGATAGCCTTCTTGACATCGGATTGATGCCCGATGCGACCCTTGAACCGCTTGGTCTTGCCCTTGCGGACAAGTGTGTTCACTGCCGTGACCTTGACATCGAAAAGCTTCTCGACGGCCATCTTGATCTGCGGCTTCGTGGCGGTCATCGCCACCTTGAAGACGACCTTGTTCTGCTCGGACAGGATTGACGCCTTCTCGGTGATAACCGGGGCGACGATCACGTCATAGAGACGGGGATCGATGCTCATTGAAACCGCGCCTCCAGCGCTTCCACGGCGGCCTTGGTCAGCACGAGCTTCTCGCGGCGAAGAATGTCGTAGACGTTGATGCCCTGGATAGGCAGCACGTCCACATGGGGGATGTTCCGCGAGGCAAGGCGGAAGTTCGCCTCGATCTCGGCACCGCCGATGATCAGCACATTGCCGAAGCCGAGCTTGTCGAACTTCGCCTTCAGCGCTTTTGTCTTCGGATCGGCCGCTGTGATGTCGTCGATGACGACGATCGCCTGCGACTTGACCTTGGCCGAAAGTGCGTGGCGCAGCGCCAAGGCGCGAACCTGCTTGGGCAGGTCATGGGCATGGCTGCGCGGCGTCGGGCCGAAAGCGCGACCACCGCCGCGGAACTGCGGCGCACTCATGGCACCGTGGCGAGCACCACCGGTACCCTTCTGCTTGTACATTTTCTTGGTCGTCCGGTTGATTTCCGAACGGTTCTTCACGTCGTGGGTGCCCTGCTGGCGCTTGGCCAGTTGATAGCGGACCATGCGATGCAGAATGTCGGCGCGTGGCT